>JAILOD010000243.1 GCA_024691015.1 Lachnospiraceae bacterium | reverse complement strand
TTGAATCATCAGTATTTTTATGGTATGATTGCGTAGTTGTGTTGGACTCTTTTCTGTCAGAGGAAGGAGTTCAGATATGGGAAAAAATCTATCGGGTAAAAACCTTGAAAAAGGGATAACCCAAAGAAAGGATGGTATTTATTCCGCCCGATTTATTTCGCTGAGCGGAAAACGAAGAGAAAAGCACTTTAAGGACTATCAGGATGCAAGAAAATGGCTGGCAAAAGCCCGCTTTGAGGATGAAGAAGAGTGTACCGGAGCTCCGGGCATTGAGCAATTCAGGGATATTACAGTGGATGAATGGTTTGAATACTGGATGTCTACATTTAAGAGCAAACTTTCTCCCAATACCCTGAGAAATTATAGAGACCGTTATACGCGTGATGTCAAACCGCGGATCGGCAGAATGAAGATCCGTGATGTAAGACCGATGCATATGCAGCAGATTTTCAATACCATGTATCAGACATATGCGAATGGTACGATGTATCAGACATATATTTGTGTTGGTTCTATGTTTAAGTCTGCTCAGAGAAACGGAGTTATCCGTGATCATCCGCTTGATGCGGTTGAAATGCCCCCTTCGAAAGATAAATCGGAAATACATTATCTTACGCTTGATGAGCAGAGGATATTTGAGGAGGAAGCGGGATTTACGGATAAGGGTCATGCATTTAATCTTATCCTGCAGACAGGCTTGCGTACCGGAGAGCTTGTAGGGCTGACATTTGACTGTATCGACTTTGACAAAAGGACGATTACGGTAGAAAAACAATTGGAGTATCGCTATTCGGAAGGATATTGGAGGGCCGGTCCTCCAAAAACAAGACATTCATACCGGACAGTACCGCTTACGGGAGCCGCATATGATATCCTCAAGGCTGAAGATGAAAGAAGGGCTTACAGGAAGGAATCGCTGCTGCTAAATGAGGAACTTCCGTATTATGACAAAAAGAGCTGTACGATGAAAGTCCTGAAAATGAAAGACCTTGTTTTCGTCAGCAAGCGTACCGGGGAGCCTGTAAAAAATTCGAGCTATGATACAGCTTTGTATAAAGTCTGTGACAGAGCAGGATTAAAGCCGTTTTGCATGCGTGCCCTGCGCCACACATTTGCGACCAGATGTATTGAGCGTGGCGTGCAGCCTAAAGTGCTTCAAAAGATTCTTGGCCATGCGAATCTGAGTACAACAATGGACAGGTATGTACATGTTACGGAGGAATCGCTGGCAAAAGGAATGGAATTGTTTGAATCTGATGAGAGCGAAAGGCATAAGTCTGAATGTAAGTTGTTATAAGTTAATATATTTCCATACCAAAATGGTGCGGAAATGGTGCGCTGAAGGGGGTACGACCCCGGAAAACGTTGAAAAATAAGGAGATGATGGAATAAAATGAAACTAGGAATCGTTGGGCTCCCCAATGTCGGGAAGTCTACTTTGTTTAATTCGCTGACAAAGGCCGGGGCGGAGGCCGCAAATTATCCGTTCTGTACAATCGATCCGAATGTGGGTGTGGTTACGGTGCCGGATGAGAGGGTTACACATTTGGGAGAGATGTACCATTCCAAGAAGGTGACACCGGCGGTTATTGAATTCGTTGATATTGCGGGCCTTGTTAAGGGCGCTTCGAAGGGCGAGGGACTTGGAAACCAGTTTCTTGCAAATATCAGGGAAACGGATGCGATCGTTCACGTAGTGCGCTGCTTTGAGGATTCAAATGTAGTTCATGTGGACGGCAGTGTGGATCCGCTTCGTGATATTGAGACCATAAATCTTGAACTGATCTTTGCCGACCTTGAGGTTGTCGACAAGAGGCTTGCAAAGGTTGGGAAGACTGCAAAGATTGATAAAACCTATGCAAAGGAAGCCGGTCTTCTTGAGAAGATAAAGAAGCTTCTTGAGGACGGCAAGATGGTTAAGTCCTATGAATGCGAGGATGAGGAAGAGGAAAAGCTCTTAAAGGGACTTTCACTTCTTACTTCAAAGCCGACCATTTATGCGGCAAACGTTGCGGAAGAGGATCTTGCGGATGACGGTGCCGGTAATGATCAGGTTAAGGCTGTCAGAGAATTCGCAAAAACAGAGGGTTCCGAGGTGTTCGTGATCTGTGCTCAGATAGAACAGGAGATCGCAGAGCTGGATGAAGATGATAAGAAGGTATTTTTGGAGGACTTAGGGCTTAAGGAGAGCGGACTGGATAAGCTTATTAAGGCAAGCTACAGTCTCTTAGGGCTTATCTCTTATCTTACCTGCGGAGAGGATGAGTCGAGAGCCTGGACCATTAAGAAGGGCACGAAGGCTCCTCAGGCAGCAGGAAAGATCCACACCGATTTCGAGAGAGGTTTCATAAAGGCCGAGGTTATTTCTTATAAGGAACTTGTGGAAAACGGAAGCATGACCGCCGCAAAGGAAAAGGGCCTCGTACGAATGGAAGGGAAAGAGTACGTTGTTGAAGACGGTGACGTTATACTCTTCAGGTTTAATGTTTGATCATGGATATTAATAGTATTGCATTTCCCAATCTTGGGATTTTTCTTGAGAATGTGCCGAAGAATTTTAAGATCGGCTCGTTCACGATCGCGTTTTACGGTTGCCTTATAGCACTTGGTATCCTTCTTGGCCTTCTTATGGCAAGCTACGATCGCAAAAGCCGGGGAATGACGGACGATGCGCTTTG
>JAILOD010000197.1 GCA_024691015.1 Lachnospiraceae bacterium | reverse complement strand
GGAAGAGTTTTTCAACACCTTCAATGTGTTATACACTGCCAACAAAGCCATAATCCTTTCTTCCGATAAACCTCCGAAAGATATAGAAACTCTCGAGGAAAGAATGAGATCCAGATTCGACTGGGGACTTACCGTGGATATCAATCCTCCGGATTATGAAACCAGAATGGCTATTTTGAGAAAATATGCCGAAACCATGAATGAAATAATAGATGATGATATCATCACCTATATTGCTTCCAATATAAAGTCAAACATCAGAGAGCTTGAAGGAGCTTTAAATAAAATAATCGCCGTACAGAAAATGCAGGGCGAAAAGATAACCTTACAGGCAGCAATTGATGCGATAAAGGATATGATCACACCGGATGAACCTAAAAAGATCACCCCTCAGATCATAATAAATGAAGTAGCCAAATACTATAACATAGAACCGAATGAGATAAGCTCGCAAAAGAGAAACAAGGAGATAGTTATCCCCAGACAGGTTGCTATGTATCTTTGCCGTGAAAAAACAGATGTGGCTCTTGCCGAAATAGGAAACATTATGGGTAAAAGAGATCATACAACAGTTATCCACGGTCACGAAAAGATAAGTAAGGAATTATCAACAGATAATGGTTTAAAAGCGGATGTGGATGAGATAATCAAAAAACTTTATCCCACTTAAATAACAATAAAACTACAGTCGTTTAACAACAATAACAATAATTATATTTACCTGTATTTCAAGGCTTTGAAGGGGTTATTAACAAATTAACAGCCTCTAATATTATTAATACTGAATATTAATAAATAATTATATAAAAAGGCTTTTCCACATTAAGGAGGGAGAGGAAAATGAAGATCAGTTGTTCAAAATCAGAATTGCTTAATGGCGTAAACATTGCTCTTAAGGCTGTTCCCAACAGAACTACAATGAACATATTGGAATGTATAATGATCATTGTAGAAAACGGAAGTATCAAGCTTATTTCAAATGATACCGAAATGGGAATTGAAACAACTATTAAAGGTAATATAACAGAAAACGGCATTATAGCATTGGATGCAAAGCTTTTTTCAGATGTTATAAGAAAACTTCCCGAAGGCGACATTTCAATAGAGGTTAAGGATGATCTTACAACTACTATTAAATGTATGAAGCTGAAATTTAATCTTCCCGGAAGGTCAGGAGATGATTTCGTTATGCTTCCCTCCGTAAAAAAGGATGAAAGCATCACGATATCACAGTTTACTTTAAAAGAAGTTATCAGACAGACTATCTTTTCCGTTTCGGACAACGATTCAAACAAGCTTATGACAGGTATTCTTTTTGATATTGAAGATGATAAGCTTAAGGTTGTTTCTCTTGACGGACACAGGATCTCGATCAGAAATATAGGTTTAAGAAAACAATATAACAACAGAAAGCTCATTATTCCCGGAAAAACTCTTGGAGAGATCAGCAAGATCTTATCCGGAGAGGTTGAAAAGGAAGTTAATATCTACTATACGGATAAGCACGTTCTCTTCGAGTTCGACAATACCATACTGGTCAGCCGTCTGATAGAGGGAGAATATTTCCAGTACAATCAGATGTTCTCCGAGAAATATGATACAAAGATCACCATCAACAGAAAGAGTTTCCTTGAGAGTATCGAAAGAGCAACTCTTCTTGCAAAGGAAGGTGACAAAAAGCCCGTTATCATCGGTATTGAAGATGATGCGATAGAAGTAAGAATGAATTCCACGATAGGTTCATTAAACGAATTCATTGATGTTACAAAAGAAGGAAATAACCTGCAGATAGGTTTTAATCCCAAGTTTTTGATAGATGCTCTTCGTGTTATAGATGATGAGGAGATAAAGCTTTACATGATGAATGCAAAGGCTCCCTGTTTCATTGAAGATGATGAGAAGAAATATACCTATATCGTTCTTCCCGTAAACTTTAATCAGGTAAGGTAAGATGAATTTTAAGATAAGAGAAGGCGAAGAGTTTATTAAATTAGGTCAGCTCCTTAAGGCCTGCAATCTGGTTTCAAACGGAGGAGAGGCAAAGGAGAGGATTTTATCCGGAGAGGTTAAGGTAAACGGAGAAGTGGAAACCGCCCGCGGCAAAAAGATCAAGCCCGGTGATACTGTAAGCTTTGCGGATACCTCAATAGATGTCAGCTGATGATAATTGAAAGACTGGAGTTAGACAATTACAGAAATTACGAAAAACTCGAACTGGATTTTTCGGATAAAACCAATATCTTTTACGGAGATAATGCCCAGGGAAAGACAAATATCTTAGAAGCGGTATTCATCTGTTGTACAACAAAGTCTCATAAAAGATCCAAAGACAGCGAGATAATCAGATTTGGCGAAAAAGAAGCTCATATAAGGCTGTTTCTTAAAAAGAATAATATTGATTATAAGATCGATATGCATTTAAGAAAGAGCGCAGGTAAATTTGTTGCGATAAATTCCGTACCCATAAGGGCTGCGGTGGAGCTTATGGGAGTAGCCAATATCGTTTTCTTTTCGCCCGAAGACTTAAATATCATAAAAAACGGTCCTTCCGAGCGCAGACGCTTTGTGGATATGGAGCTTTGCCAGCTGAATAAGATATATCTGGAGGATATCAGTAAATACAATAAATGTCTTCTTCAGAGAAACAAGCTTTTAAAGGATATTTCCTTTGGAAACACTTATCTTACAGATACCCTCGACGTATGGGATATGCAGCTTTTTGAAAGCGGAAAGAATGTAATAAAATACCGGGACAAATTCATAAAGGAAATGAATGAGATCATAAAGGTTATACATTCTTCGCTCTCGGGAGGAAGAGAAGAGCTGGAGCTTATATACGAGCCAAATACGTCAATAGAGGATTTTGAAAAAAAGCTTTCTTCAAACAGAAATAAAGATATAAAAATGGCAACAACCACTACCGGTCCTCACAGGGACGATATGAATTTCGTGCTTAACGGAGTGGATTTAAGGAAATACGGTTCACAGGGGCAGCAGAGAACTGCAGCGCTTTCACTGAAGCTTTCGGAAATAGAGATCGTAAAGAGGATGATCCGTGACGATCCGATATTGCTCCTTGATGATGTGCTTTCGGAGCTCGACGAAAACAGGCAGAAATACCTCCTTGAAAGTATAGGTGGGATTCAGACACTTATCACCTGTACCGGAATAGATGATTTTATAAAAAGCAGAATTGATATAGACAAAACATACAAAGTAGTAAACGGAAGGATAGAAGAATAATGAGTCAGGAATACGGAGCAGATCAAATTCAGATTCTTGAGGGTCTTGAAGCGGTAAGAAAAAGACCCGGAATGTATATAGGTTCCACCTCTTCGAGAGGCTTACACCATCTTGTTTACGAGATTGTGGATAATTCGGTTGATGAAGCTCTTGCGGGCTTCTGCGACAATATTCATGTCTGGATAAATCAGGATAATTCCATAACCGTAGAAGATAACGGACGAGGAATTCCCGTAGGAATAAACCATAAATCCGGGCTTCCTGCAGTAGAGGTTGTATTTACCATCCTTCATGCCGGCGGAAAATTCGGCGGCGGGGGATACAAGGTTTCCGGCGGTCTTCATGGAGTAGGTGCTTCCGTAGTTAACGCTCTTTCCGACTGGCTTGTTGTAAATGTTTACACGGAAGGAAAGATCTACGAAGAAAAATTCGAAAGAGGACATACTGTTGAGCCTCTTACCGTTATAGGAGAATGCGGAGAAGACAAGCACGGTACAAAGGTTACCTTCCTTCCGGATGCGACTATATTTAAAGAAACACAGGAGTTCGAATTCAGTGTGTTAAGGCAGCGTCTCAGAGAAATGGCCTTCCTTACAAAGAATTTAAGAATAGACCTGCATGATCTTCGTGAAGGAAAGGAAAAAGACGAGACCTTCCATTATGAGGGCGGGATAAAGGAGTTTGTGCAGTATCTTAATAAGAGCACATCTCCGCTTTACGACAGCATAATCTACTGTGAAGGTACCAGAAACAACATATATGTTGAGGTTGCTTTCCAACATAACGATTCGTACAACGAGATTTCGGCAAGCTTTGTTAACAATATCAATACGCCTGAAGGCGGTACCCAGCTTACCGGTTTCAGGAATGCGATAACAAAGACCTTTAATGATTATGCAAGGGCAAACAAGATATTAAAGGACAGCGAGGAAAATCTTTCCGGTGAAGATATAAGAGAAGGAATGACCTCGATCGTATCCATAAAGATCGAAGATCCCCAGTTTGAGGGACAGACAAAGCAGAAGCTCGGAAATACCGAAGCCAGAAATGCCGTAGAATCAATAGTTACGGAGCAGCTTACCTATTTCCTTGAGCAGAATCCCCAGGTTGCAAAGACCATCTGTGAGAAATCGATACAGTCACAGAGAGCAAGGGAGGCTGCAAGAAAGGCAAGAGATCTTACCCGCAGAAAGTCGGCTCTTGACGGAATGAGTCTTCCCGGAAAGCTTGCGGATTGTTCGGACAAGGATCCCAAGAACTGTGAGATATTCATAGTCGAGGGAGATTCTGCCGGCGGAAGTGCAAAGACCGCAAGAAGCCGTGCCACTCAGGCCATTCTTCCCTTAAGAGGAAAGATCTTAAATGTTGAAAAGGCACGTCTTGACAGAATATACGGAAATGCCGAGATCAGAGCCATGATCACTGCATTCGGTACGGGTATTCACGACGATTTCGATATAGAAAAGCTTCGTTACGACAAGATCATCATAATGACCGATGCCGACGTTGACGGAGCACATATTGCAACGCTTATGCTCACCTTCCTTTACAGGTTTATGCCGGAGCTTATCAAGCAGGGCCATGTTTATCTTGCTCAGCCCCCTCTTTATAAGCTCGAGAAAAATAAAAAGGTATGGTATGCATATTCCGACGAGGAGCTTTCGAAGATATTGGATGATGTTGGAAGAGACCAGAACAACAAGATCCAGCGATACAAAGGTCTTGGAGAGATGGATGCCGAGCAGCTTTGGGAAACAACAATGGATCCCGAGTCACGAGTGCTCCTTCGTGTATCCATGGATGATGAAGATGCGTCGGATATAAATCTTACTTTCATGACTCTTATGGGAGACAAGGTTGAGCCCAGGCGTGATTTCATCCTTGAGAACGCAAAATATGTTAAGAATTTGGACATTTAATAACCGGAGGTAAATATGGACGATCAGATTTTTGACCGCATCAGCGAAGTAGATCTGAAAAAGACCATGGAAACTTCGTATATAGATTATGCCATGAGTGTAATAGCATCCAGAGCTCTGCCGGATGTGAGAGACGGTTTGAAACCCGTTCAAAGGCGAATCTTATATTCCATGATCGAACTTAATAACGGACCTGACAAGCCGCACAGAAAATGTGCGAGAATTGTCGGAGATACAATGGGTAAATATCATCCTCACGGTGATTCTTCAATATATGGTGCCCTTGTAAATATGGCCCAGGACTGGTCGATGAGGTACTGCCTGGTTGACGGACACGGAAATTTCGGTTCGGTCGACGGCGACGGGGCGGCAGCCATGAGATATACCGAGGCCAGACTTTCCAAGATAAGTATGGAAATGATGGCGGATATCAACAAAGATACCGTTGATATGATCGACAACTTCGACGGAACCGAAAAGGAACCGGCCGTACTTCCCGCAAGATTTCCGAATCTTTTAGTAAACGGAACAACCGGAATCGCCGTAGGAATGGCTACAAACATTCCGCCTCATAATTTAAGAGAGGTTATCGGGGCTGTCTTAAAGATAATAGATGATTCGATTGAGGATAAGGAAACCGAGATCGCAGATATATTAAAAATAGTCAAGGGTCCCGACTTCCCCACAGGCGGAGTCATAATGGGGACAAGAGGAATAGAGGAAGCCTAGACCACCGGAAGAGGCAAGATCAGGGTAAGAGCGGTAACCGATATTGAAACCCTGCCCAACGGTAAGAGCAGGATTCTTGTAACAGAGCTTCCCTATCTTGTAAACAAGGCAAATTTGATCAAGAATATTGCGGATCTTGTAAAGGATAAGAAGATAGACGGAATAACTGATCTTCGAGATGAATCCAGCCGTGAGGGTATGAGAGTCGTCATAGAATTAAGGCGAGATGTTAATGCAAACATCATCTTAAACCAGCTTTATAAGCATACCCAACTGCAGGATACCTTCGGTGTTATAATGCTGGCACTTGTAAACAACGAACCGCATATCTTAAATATCCTCGAAATGCTGAAGTGCTATTTAAAGCATCAGGAAGACGTTGTTACAAGAAGGACCCAATATGATCTTAACAAAGCCGAAGAGCGAGCCCACATTTTAGAGGGATTATTAAAGGCTCTGGATGTTATCGATGAAGTTATCCGTATAATCAGAGCAAGCCAGACCGTTGCGGAAGCAAAGGAAGGGCTGATAGATTTCCTGAAGATAGATGATGTGCAGGCACAGGCAATCGTGGATATGAGGCTTCGTGCACTGGCAGCTTTGGAAAGGGAAAAGATAGAAAACGAGTACAAGGAACTCGAAGCAAAGATCAAGGAATACCGCGAAATACTGGCCGACAGGAAGAAGCTTCTCGGAGTCATCAGGACTGAGATTTCGGTAATTTCAGACAAATTTGGTGATGATAGAAGAACCCAGATCGGTTTTGATGCGTTCGATATTTCTATGGAAGACATGATTCCTAAGGAGAACACTGTTCTTGCCATGACTTCTCTGGGCTACATCAAGCGTATGACCGTTGACAATTTCAAGGCTCAAAACAGGGGCGGTAAGGGAATTAAGGGTATCACAACAATA
>JAILOD010000173.1 GCA_024691015.1 Lachnospiraceae bacterium | reverse complement strand
AAAACGGACTGGAATATGATTCGGCTTTCCTGGTATCGGAAAAGAGCCATAGATATTACACATATGAAGGTCTTAATAAGATAATCGATCCGATACATGACGGCCATGACGTGTGGTATACATTGTTTGTAAATCAGAATGTCCCTTACGATCTGGATGTGGACAGCGATGAGGTAAATCAGAATAACTGGACGGTTTTTGTAAATGCCCGTGTAGAGGATAAAAGCGGGAACCTGCTCGGTGTATGCGGAGTGGGAGTGCAGATGACCAATATCCAGAAAATGTTCAAGGAGGCTGAAGAGGAATACAATGTCAAGATCAACCTGGTGGATAAAAACGGTCTGGTACAGGTTGATACGGATGATATAAATATAGAAAATGCCTGGCTTGATGCAACGGTTCTGGAAAACAGCAATAAGGACGAATATGTATATCAGACCATAGACAGCGATGAGTTTGCGGTAACAAAATATGTTGAATATCTTGACTGGTACCTTGTGGTAAGAAGTGAGCCTACTGCTATCAGTAAAAGGTTCATAAATACCATTATGATAAATATTGTGTTATTCCTTATGGTTATGGGCTTCCTTATAGCCACGATCTTTGTTGTCATCAGAAGATCAAGAAGAGAAAGGGACGAAAAACAGAAGCTGTTAATTGTATCAGAACGTGCGGTTGCCGCAAGCGAAGCCAAATCTTCATTCCTGTCACAGATGTCTCACGAGATAAGAACTCCCATAAACGTTGTACTGGGAATGAATGAAATGATCCTTCGCGAGGGAAGGGATACGGGAATACTCACATACGCCGAAACCATAAAGCATGCCGGAAATACCCTGCTGGGGATAATAAATGACATACTGGATTTTTCAAAGATAGAAGCCAAGAAAATGGAGATCATCCCGGCAGAATACGATCTGTCCGAGGTTATTAACGACCTCGTAGCGGTGACAAAAACCCGTTCAAAGGGGAAAGAACTGGAACTTAAATTCGAATTTGACCCTGATATTCCCAGGTTTTTGTACGGTGATGAGGTACGTATAAAGCAGGTAATTATCAATATTTTATCCAATGCGGTAAAGTATACGGAGAAGGGGAGTGTCACGTTTGGTATAGGGTTTAAAAAGTCTGAAAACAAAACGGACAGTATCAGCCTTCATGTTTCGGTAAAAGATACCGGTATAGGTATTAAACCCGGGGATCTAAAGAAGCTTTTTAATGAATTTGAACGTCTTGATGAAAAGAAAACCAGGAACATCGAGGGAACCGGTCTGGGAATGACCATCACGAAAAATCTGCTGGAAATGATGGGGTCACAGCTTGTGGTTGAAAGTGAATATGGAAAGGGCTCTGTTTTCAGTTTTGATCTTGATCAGAAGGTTATAAAATGGGAAGCTCTTGGGGATTATGCTTCCACCTATCACGACCGGGTTGCTTCCAGAGAGCATTATAAAGAAAAGTTTACGGCTGAGGATGCAAAGGTTCTCGTTGTTGACGATACAAAAACCAATCTGGATGTATTCTGTATTCTTTTAAAGAATACCAAGGTAAAGATAGATACGGCCGGCAGCGGAGAGGAAGCCCTTTCTGCAGTGGGAGAAAATAAATACGACCTTATCTTCTTAGATCACATGATGCCCGAAAAGGACGGTATTGAAACACTCCATGATATGCGTGAGAAGAGGGATAATAAAAATTACGATACGCCTGTTGTCTGTCTTACGGCAAATGCCATATCGGGAGCAAGAGAAAAATACATTTCCGAGGGCTTTGTGGACTATCTTACAAAGCCGATCGATCCGGATGCGTTGGAGGAGATGCTGATAAAATATCTTCCGAAGGATAAGGTGCATATTTCCGAAAACGGTGACGGGACGGATGATAAGGACAATGAAGACGACTCTGTAATGGCAAGGCTTGAGAAAATTAAAGGGATAGATGTTAAGGAGGGGCTTAAATACTGCGTTGAAGCTGAATTATATCTTGAAGTGATCGAGAGTTATTATTCTGAGATAGATGTTAATGCAGAGCAGATAGAACTGTATTATAATGAAAATAACATAAAGGATTTTACCGTTAAGGTGCATTCCCTTAAATCATCATCAAAATCCATCGGAGCGGTAAGGCTTTCCGAAAAAGCGGCTCTACTTGAAAAGGCCGGTAAAGATGGTAATATGGATTATATAAGAGAAAACACGTCTGAAGTCCTGAGAGAATTAAGAGAGCTTAAGGATTCTCTGTCGGAAATACTGTCGAAGGAAGTCTAGATAGACGGTTTCAATGCCTTTGTTTTTTCAGATGAAGGTATTTTAGAAGTTAAAGGACTTTTGTTTTGCGGACTTATTGTTATTACGGAGGTATGATATGTTTGGGACAAAAAAAGACAGATCAGAAGTGATCGCATTACAGGAAAAGATTGCTAAGCTTGAGGAGGAGCTTGCGGCTGAAAAGGAAAAGGCGGATCTGAATTTCAGTATGCTGGAATCCATTAACAACAGTACGCATCTGGGAGTGTGGATAGCTTATTATGACGAAAACGGAGAGCAGAGCAGGGTACGTTATTCCGATGAATTCAGAAGGATGCTGGGGTATTCCCAGGCTGAGCTTCAGGATGAAATAAGTGCACTCGGAGGGCTTATCCATCCGGATGAAGTGGATGCGGTATTTGCTGCGTTTGCTGCCGCTGCGGGTGATAAAACAGGACGTGCAAAGTACGATATCGACTACAGGCTTCTGACAAAAAGAAACGATTACAGATGGTTTCATGCTGCCGGAGAGTGTTTAAGAAAAAAAGATGGCACGCCGATCGTATTTATAGGCAGCTTCTCGGATATTCATGATAAAAAGATCACAGAGGAGATCTTAGAACATGACCAGCGCAGGCAGGCCTCGGTTGAAATCATGATGCTTGAAGGCTCCTGGTCAATGGATCTTACAAAATACGATATAAGCGACCCTTCATCACCTATGGTATTTTCACCCCAGTTTAAGAAGATATTGGGCTACAGCGGTTCATCGGATTTTCCGGATGTGATGGAGAGCTGGATCACAAAGATA
>JAILOD010000150.1 GCA_024691015.1 Lachnospiraceae bacterium | reverse complement strand
GCCCTGCTTGAATTTAACGGAGTCGGAAAAAAGGTTGCCAACTGCGTAATGCTCTTCTCCTACCACCGCATTGCAGCCTTCCCCGTAGATGTGTGGATCCAGCGCGTGATCGATGAAAAATACAACGGCTCCTTCCCTCTTGAAAAATACGACGGCTTCGCCGGTGTGATACAACAATACATGTTTTTCCACGCCAGGAATATAAAATAGAAAACGGAGAATACACTAAGTCACCGGTGACTGTCGAAAAGATGGGCCAGTCAGGAATTATCCTTGATCTTGCTTGAGTAATAGATATAAATTATACCAACAACGTTGGCTCTAATGGCAAGCAACCTCCACCTCTTGATCTGGTCTGAAGAGTTGCATAGAAACAGGATAAATGAGAGGGAAGGCAACCGGTCTCTGGGGGAACCGGGTAGTGGGTTGCACAATCAAGTTAAATCGTAACTACCAGACAACCTGTGCATTGCCGGGAAACAGATGCGTTGCATAGCCACTAATAATCACAGTAAGAAGGCAACCTCCCCATCCCTCACAGAATTACGGGTTGCATCATATGGAAGTCAGTGGTGACTGACTCCAATCTCAGGTAGCTCTCCGAGGTTATTGGCGGGGTGAGACGTCTTGTCAAATGACTCTCCGAGGTTATTGACGGGGTGAGACGTCTTGTCAAATGGCTCTCCAAGGTTTCTGACGGCTCACCCCGCCAATAACCTCCGATGGCATCACTACAAAAGCCAAACCCATAATTCCTGCCAACCCCCAAGCTCCACCACCAAATAAAAACGGAGCAGCAAACGCCGCTCCGCAAAAACACGAGTCACTTTACAAAATCTGCTTCACAAACTCATCAACCATTTCCTCATCCCCGGGATGCAGCGCACTCTTGATCGTAAGAACATTATCAAGCACAGTACAATTCCCGAGCTCCTTAAGCCGGCACGCCATCAGCTTCCCCGAAGAGGGAGCCCAGGTGCCGTTCTGCCCGAGAGCAAAAATCTTATTCTGAACCGTAAGTGCCTCCATATGGCTGATGAAAGACTCAATAGCAGGATAGATACCCATATTGTAGGTAGGAGAAAAGATCACAACCTTCTTACATCTGAACACCTCGGCAATAAGATAAGACACATCAACCCCCGACGCATCATAAACCTCAACATTCTTACCCGAAGCCTCGGAAAGCTTAGCCGCAACTAAAGTCGCAGCACTCTGGGTATGACCGTACATAGAACTGTAGATCACAACAGCGCCATCATCCTCAGCCTCATATCTGCTCCAGAGATCATACTTATCAATAAGCTTCTTTATATCCTTTCTCCAGACAGGGCCATGAAGCGGAAGGATGTATTTCACATCCAGGCCGGCCGCCTTCTTAAGAACAGCCTGCACCTGACAGCCATACTTACCTACGATATTGGAATAATACCTTCTGTACTCAGCAAGCTCCTTACCGTCAAAATCATAATCATCGGCAAATACAGAACCGTCTATCGCACCAAAGGTACCGAAGGCATCGGCTGAAAACAGAGCCCCGGTCTTTTCATCATAAGCAAAAAGGACTTCGGGCCAGTGCACCATCGGAGCCGCAATAAACTTGAAATTATGAGCACCTGTATTTAATGAATCGCCTTCCTTAACCACCATCTTATTTATAGTAGCGGTCTCCGGAAAGAACTGCTCCATAAACTTAAAGGTCTGCACATTACCCACAACGGTAACCGAAGGATATTCCTTTAAGATACTTAACAAAGTAGAAGCATGATCGGGCTCCATATGAAGAACTACAAGGTAGTCGAGCTTATCACCCGCACAGGCCTTTACGTTCTCAACAAACTGCTCACAAACCGCATTGTCGGCCGTATCGAAAAGCACACTCTTCTCATCCTTTATCACATAGTTGTTATAGGACATGCCGTCCGGAACCGGAAACATATTTTCAAAGCGTCCAAGCCTCCTGTCACTGGCACCCACATAAAAAATACCATCAACGATTTCCTTAACATTAACCATAACAAAAACTCCTTTTATCTATTTTTCTCTGCCTTCTTTAAAGACAGTCATCATCTCATTCGTAAGCGAAAAATTATCGGGCTGGAGGATTATGTCCTCACGCTTCGTCCACTGAGCAACCTTAAGCTCGCTCTCATCCATTTTAATGGTCGTATCACCGTCAACCTCGCAGAAGAACCCGGCCAGAATATCGTCCGCAACGCCCCAGGGCTGAGACTTGTAATACCTTATATTCTTAACCTTAAGCCCGACCTCTTCCATAACCTCGCGTTCGACGGTCTCCTCGAGAGTCTCACCTATCTCGGTAAAGCCTGCGACCAGCGCGTAATAGTTGATATCACGACCGGCATATTTTGTAAGGATGATCTCATCACCATTTGTAATTCCGACTATTACAGCCGGAATGATACGCGGATAAATGAGCCTTCCGCAGCTTGGACAGCTAAGTGCCCTCTCCGTTTTGGAATGCTCCGTCCTGCTTCCGCAGGTACCGCAATAGACATTATCCTTATACCATCTTACCAGCTGGTAGCCCGTCATAACGGTGAAAGTAAGCACCTGATCGATCCTCTCATCATAACGGACATCCCTCATCCTGCGGTAGGTCATTCCCGAGGGCGCTTCTTCCGGAGGAAGGATGTAATAATAATCCACGCCGTCCACATTAAAAAGATAGACCGGTTTATCCTGCACTTCAAGATCAGAACATACGGGAAGATGAGTTTCCCCCTTTAACAAAAGGTCCCTTCCCTTAAATGTGATTATCGGAGAATCCGGCTTCGCTTCCTTTGCCGGGTCATATTGATTATTAAATTTATGTGGGTAAATATCCTGAATCATGATCTTCCTTTTAAATTAAAGCCCCGCCTAAAGCCGGAGCAATGCAAAAATATAAAAACCTAATTGCTTATATCCACATCCAGCGCCATATTTATTGTATAGTCCGGATAGAAATATCTGATCTCGGTTAAAATATGATCGTAAAGCCGCTTTCTGTCAGGACAGGAAAAGCTTATGATAACATCCATATAAATATTCTTTTCCTTCATATCGGCCCTGAAGCCATGAATTTCAATAATAAATTCATGCGTATTTACAATCTCGTAAATCTTATTTTTAAGACTGACAACATCGCTGTCCTTCGTATTTACAGAATAAATACCGATTGCCTCGAGAATGACACCGCATTCCTGATAGATCTTCATCGATATCTTCCTTGAAAGCGAATCGATCTCATCCGCCGTCAGCGTATCATCCACCTCAACATGTATTGACCCAAAGTACTTATCCGGTCCGTAGTTGTGAAGAATAAGATCGTAGGTACCCTTCACCTCGTCAAAGCTGTTGGCCGCATCCTTTATAGCCTTTGAAAGAGTGCTGTCCACTCTCTCACCCAGTATCTCACTAAGT
>JAILOD010000127.1 GCA_024691015.1 Lachnospiraceae bacterium | reverse complement strand
CCTTTTCCTTCAGCGAAACACAGCTGACCGGAATTTTCTGGTCCTTCCAGAAAGCGGCCACCACTTCAAACCCTTTATCATCGGACACTATATAATAATTTGTATTCGTACCGTATTTCCCGATCAGATATCCCAAATACGAAGAAAGCTGAAAATCAAGAGCATTCCTTGTACCTACCTTTACCTTATAGCTTTTGTATTTTATTTTTAACTCCATCAGGCTGTCCAGAAAATCCAGGGTTGTACTCTTACAGTTTTCAGAATAGAAAAAGATCATTGAATCTCCTTCTTTTACTCCCTTTAAATCTTTTATCCCGTCAGTACGTACATTTTCAAAATCAACCAGATAATAATTCACTAAATTCAATCTCCTTAATATAATGTATAAAAGATTATCGCAATTTGACAAACAAAACAAGTACAATTATATAAAAAGACCGGTTACGGTTTTTGTGGTATCATAAAATAGAATTTTAAATCAGAAATGTATATACGAAAGCAGAGGTAATAATGTGAAGGAAGATAAGAACTCCAGATCACTTAAGGAAATTATAATATCAGCCTTTTCCGTCAGAGCGGATACGGCTCCCAATGAAGAGATACAAAGCAGACTGTATGACGCAGGAAACGTAACGGGAACGAATCTGTGTATGATGACCTGTGCAAATATCATCGCCTGTGTAGGCCTGAATGCCGGTTCAATGACGGTTGTCGTAGGTGCAATGCTGATTGAACCGCTTATGGGAAGTATACTGATGATAGCATACAGCGGAGTATCTGCTGATTCCAAAATGTTTCGTGATCAGGGAATCGGCTTCTTCTTTCAGATTATGGCAAGTATTATCGCTTCCACGATTTATTTTCTGCTTTCACCTGTAAAAACTCCGACCAAAGAGCTTCTTACAATGACACAGCCTACACTGTTTGACGTCATTGTTGCTTTTGTCGGCGGGATCGCCGGTGTTATCGGACAAACCCGTACCGAGAAGGTAAATACCATTATTCCGGGCGTTGCGATCGCAACATCACTTATGCCCCCTCTGTGTGCCTGCGGATACTCCATTGCAAACGGCAATCTTTCAATGCTATACGGCTCCGCATATCTTTTTGTTATCAATTCATATTTCATCGCACTGGGAGCTACTCTTGTTCTGAGTCTGCTTGAGATTCCCATTGTTGAGGATATGTCTGATGAAGAATGGGGTAAATCCAGAAAAAAAATGTTCAGGAATACTGTTATTATCCTGATCCCTGCCGTTATTGCAGCAGTTTACAGATTATTGACCTGATCCGGCTTTATCAATTGCTCAGCTCTTACATCAGCTATAGTGATCAATATTCCATCCCAAATATAATGGAATATTGTACGTTGCTGTTGATTCACAGATATTCTCTGCTATATTTTTTCGAGATAACTTAAGACCCTTCTTTGGCTTGTATTTTTTTTCAAAACTGCCCCCCGGACGTTCATCCGAGGGGCTTGTTTTTATTTTACCGTATATAATTATCATTTATTAACCATTATAATTCAAATATCTCACCAACTCAAGAACCGGAGTCAACTGACGGCTATGTTTGACATTTGAAGCCCCTGCTGTGCTAAAAAAGCCCTCCGGGAGCATATATCCCGGATGATGATAACTCCGTCGAGGAGTCTTGATATATCATTATTATGCTTTATAAACCTGTTCCCCATCTACGAAGGTCGCAAGACATCTGGCGTTTTCAACTTCTGCCAGATCATCCTTCAGGAAATCCTTATCAAATACTGTCATATTGGCAAGCTTTCCGATTTCAAGAGAGCCCATACGGTTCTCTTCATGCCAGCTGTAGGCCACATTGGTGGTGATCGCCTTGAGTGTATCAAGCCGGCTGAGGCATTGATCTTCGTGTCGTAACATCTTTTTTCCATTTGACGGCTGGTACCCGAGTGCTCCAAGGCAGATCGTCCAAGGTGCGCTGAAAGTGGGTGAAACCGGAAAATCCGAATGGGAAAGAACAACTGCACCCTGATCCTGAAAATCCTTTACAGGGAAGCCCTTGTCAGCCTTTTCCTGTCCGACATATTTTATCATCATATCATACAGGGCATGGGATTTTTCTACCCACATGATCCCGCATACAGCCATGATGTTATATTCTGCCATCCGTCTTATTTCCTCCGGACGTACCGACTGGAGATGTGCAAGCGCGTTTCTCATGTCAAAGTTTCCGGTTGCTTCTTCCGCTTCGGCAATGGCATCTACCCAGGCCTTGATCGCAGCATCTCCTATGGTATGAACATGTACATTCATGTTGTGCTTTTCCGCAGCCTTGATAAGGCGTACCATTTTCTCATGGTCATCGAATCTCGACACACCGTGATATCCACTCTGGTCAATATATTCATCGATCATCCAGGCCGTATGCCCTTCTATAACACCGTCACAGAAGACCTTGGCACCGATCAGCTTATAATGCTTGCTGTTGTGCTCCTCTGCCTCTTTGGCAATTCGATCCATGTCTTCTTCCGGAGTATCCGTGTTATCACCGACAAGACTTCCACCGAAGACATAGTGGCGGAGCTTTCCTTCTTTCTCGAGGGCATAGATCGCAGGAGGTTCTTTAATATTTGAGACCTCAACACCTGCATTATAGACACCGGTATAGCCCATGGAAAGGGCATAATCCTGCCAGCATAAAAACGCTTCCTTATATTCTTCCAATGTTATCTCATTGCTCTCACGAACATGGAAAACAGGCCCTTCCGATATATAGCCGGTGGGATCTCCGTTTTCATCAACCCTGACACAGGCTGTGCCCCATTTTTCAACTGCTTCCCTATTGATCCCGAACGTCTCCATAGCCTTTGAATTAAGCCACATGGAATGACCGCCGGAATCCGTACATATCATGATCTTATCCGGACAGATCGCATCGAGCATACTCTTGTGGGGTTGTACGTCGTGCTCCTCAAAGCCCATGCCCTGATAATTCGTTTTCTCCGGATGAGCCTCCATATATTCCTTCATAGTCTGAACACATTCCTCAAGACTTGCAGCCGGATCCAGGCTCGCTATCAGGCTCATCTTAGCTCCTGCGCCGCCGGGATGGCAGTGTGCTTCGAGGAAACCCGGATAAACCGAATTAGTTCCGTAGTCATAGACTTTTGTATTTTCGTCACAAAGCTTTTGTGCTACTTCTTTTGCACCGACATACATGATCTTTTCACCCTTTACGGCAACCGCCTGTGCATAAGGCTTATGCTCATCCATGGTGATCACATTACCAATAACCAATAAATCCGCTGTTTCTTCTCTGCTCATTTCTACCCCTTTCTCAGATATAGGTTATACTTAGTTTTTATTGAATTGGAGTTTGTATAAATTATAATGACAGCAATTCAGGATATTAAAATATTACAATAAATACGATCGGAGATAAAGTATTATGTTTGAAGCTACAGATCTTCGATATCGATGAAGCGGATACCCGCTTTTTTCAAAAGTTCGGCGAAGATACCCTGTCCGGGAATGATCTTTCCGGAAAAGGAGCCGTCATAAATTGAGTTTACACCGCACGAAGGACTTCTGGACTGCAATATGACAAGCTCTGCCCGGTGATCCGTAACGATCTTCATAGCGAGCTGTGCCCCTTTACGAAACTCATCATCGACTGATGAACCGTCTTTATGACAGACCTTTCCGTTTACTATTTCCGATGGTTCTCTTGGTATCGGTAGTCCGCCCAGAACCTCCGGACAAACCGCCACCACCTCATGTCCTTCTATAAATCTGCTTACCTTTTCACTGTAATTATTACCACCGTTATATTTACAGTTTTCTCCCAGTAAACAGGCACTTACAACTATTCTCATTAATAGGATATTTTCCTTTCCTTTATTTTTACCTTGTAATTATTCAGAGAACAATAACAGGGTAACACTTTCTATTAAACAATCAAACCAAATTCTTCTTATAAGTCTGTTATATTTTCGACTTTAGTGATATTTTATATATGGGAGGAATTATGAACTATAACATATCTGTGAAAATACAAATACGGCTGATAAGTATATTATTTGCTGCATTTTTAATTTGTAATTTTCATTCTTCCGATGTTTATGCCGAAGAAACTGTCGATTGGAAAAGTATTTATCTGGAATTACTGAATATTCCCAATTATC
>JAILOD010000129.1 GCA_024691015.1 Lachnospiraceae bacterium | reverse complement strand
GCCTTTCCCACTTCGATCATACGAGGCGTTATATCAAGACCCGTATAATGCTTCGCCGGATCCTTTTCGTACAGAAGTGAGATCATCGGTCCTGTCCCACAGCCACAATCCAGAAGATCATGATATTCTTCCTTTTCAAGTTCCGATGAGATATACGGATAATCGTCTTTACACATTTCATAGATCCCGGCATGATCAGTCTCGTATATCTCAGCCGCTTTCGTAAATTCTTTTACAGTCAGGTTCTTATAATCTTTTTCTGTCCTCATACCTTAACTCCTTTATCACGTCATCACCTATCTTACTTTCTTGCAATGACTTTTATCTGCTGTTTGCTCTTATAATGATCTGATTTAACCTTGCTAAACCCTGCCTGTTTTCATCATTCAGCAGACCTTCCTTTTATGAAATACATTTTTGGATTACATTTTCCAGTTTTGTGATATAAGTTGCTGCGCAGTTTGCGCTTATATTCTTTGTCTGTTAGTTCTTGGCTTTATACTATCTTGTTTGACCTTATAATGATACCACAACAAGTTAGCAATTGCTAACTTGTTTATACAGCATATATCATTTTATGATACAGGCCACTCTTTTAAATATTTCTATACTAAGGAAAACCTTAATTTTTCCGATATCATCCCGAAATCAGAATTTTTCAAGTTCTTAGCTTTACAGCGAGCTATACACTCAATGGTTTTTACTTGCAATTTCTTGAAGTTCAAATCTGTACTTTTGCTTTACCTCGGGATACTTTTCATGATCTACTTCAGATAAAAACATTTCCTTAGGCCTAACCCAAAGTGATCCGTCCTCATATAGTTTGCGATATATAACCATCTCTTCTTGAGTTTCTGAATCTCTCGCAATATCTTCCACCAGATAATGATCGCCTTTAAAGTGCTTATAAACTCGGTGTAATAATAATTCTTGCATATTTCCTCCGTAAACTGCCGATTTGTATTATCAACAAAGACTGTAATATAATCTTGTGAATGACTTCGCTAATGATTACAATGTTGTTTCATCGTGGGGACGGGGTTAAGGGTTCAAAATAATGAACCTCTAACCCCGTCCCCAGTGACCCAATATTTTAGATCTCGCTTGAATCATATATCTTTATTACGTCACCGTTACAATTACGATGAACGATCTTGTTTCTGCAGATTTCAACCGAATCATTGCTGCCATGTTTTAAGAGTTTTGCGGCGAAATTACGCACGCGGTCAAAGCCCTTTATATCCTCGGCAGAATAGTGGTCCAATATTGTACCTTCCGGTGTTATGGAATGCACTTCACATCCCGGTATATAACACCCTGTAAACACTTCATTTATGTCATACTTATTAAGCTCTTCTTCGACAAGTGCCTGCATTTTCTCTCTGAAAGCATCCATATCATCCTCTGTGAAGGATACGTCAGCGTCCTCTGCAAGCCCTCTGTCCTTTTTCATCTCTTCAATGATCCTCTCATCATTTTCCGAGAGTATGTCCATCATTTTCAGTGCCTTTAAATACTTCTTTGAGCGGGGTTTCTTAATCTTTTTTATCTTCTCCGCTTCCGTGCTGTCGGTTTTGGACTGCACACAAAGATCACCTGCTCCGGATGGTGAAGGTTTTGAACTGTTGTCTACCGCAGTCTTATCTCTTAATAAACCTCTTTGGTCCATGATCATTCCTCCCCTGATCTTCTACAGCCATGTATAAATGGCTTGTGCACATACCAGAAGCGTAATAACTATAGATAAAACCAGGTAAAGAATTGCAAAAACTCCCATAAATCCACCATATTTTATCAGCTCTTCACTTATTCCGTCTTTTCCCCAAAAAAATCTTTTGACAGAAATAAATGAAAGCACAACTATAAGTATCAAAAAGAAGAAAAATATTGCTTCTTCCCATATTACAGCGATACAAATTCCTATGGTCTTCACCAATGCAATAATAAATGAATTCACAAACGCATATATACAGGCTGAAATACCTTCATTATCTATATTGTCAAAAATCATATCATAAAACATATGAAGCCTCCTTAATCTATTATTTTAATCTCAGTCAACGATTCATTGTTACAGTTACTAAGTTCCAATTTATCTATGAAAAGATCCTTTTCGGTCAGATCAGCAATATCAATTCTGCCTTCATTGACACGCTCAGTCCAATAATCACGATTATCAATGTCAAACGCCATTCCCAAAGTTGACGCAAGTGCATCGCGTGAAAAAGAAATATCCGTCAATTCCGGACAGTTCCCAATCATTACTTTGCTGGCCTCGTCAAGAAAAATAACAGTTTTTAGTTTAGGACAATTCAAAATCTCAATTCCTCCCTCCAAAGTGCTTCCCCGAACGATCAGTTTTTCAAGCTCAGGGCATTGTGCCACATACAGTTTTGTAAGATAATTGTCGGAGCTTGAGTTAATATCCGGGTCCTTCTCATCTGTAGCCGGTACTGTCAGTTCTTTGATCGAGTCAAGAAGGCTGATCCTAACCTCTTCGGTAGCACTTGTGGCCAGGTTCAATGAAGAAAGATCTTCATTAAAAAATACTTCGATACGTTTCGTAACGACACCGGTATAATCCAGTGAAGAAAGCTTTTTGTTATGCGCTATACTCACAGATTCCGCAGATGTGTCCGCGCTGAATGCTTTAAGGTTATTACATTCATAAACTTTCAGACTTCTCAGGATTTTTTGCCCATACTTTTCTTTTTTAATCTCACATTGCTCAACACTGTCATTTCCTTCCAGTTTTACCGAAATTTTCTCAGCAAACGGAGCTATAACGGGAAGGCCTGGTTCCTCAGGATCAACGACCAATTCTCCTGTTCCAAAGTAAACTTTTCCGATCTGTCCGGAACTTGATGCAGGCACAGGAACAAAGTTGTGGATGGCTGCCCGTAAGGATCCTCCCCATCCATATTTTCCATATTCATCAGCGTTAAAGTCACCAAATCCGGGACCCAGCAAAACCATTGCCGCAATAAGGGGAATGCCGATAATAAAACCCCTTATCGAATTCTTCCTTCTGGCCTTCTTTGCAGCCTCAGCAAGCTGCTCATCCCGACGTTTATTCCTTTCTGTTTCTTCGTCAACCTTTATCTGCATATCTGCTGCACACCTGTCTGCATCACGGTATCCCGAAATGGACTGAAATTTTCTTTGAGCGTCAGCATACTTTTCATTACTGGCATCAAGCTGCGCAGCCAGATAAATACGAAAATATTTATTGGCATCCAGGTATTTTTCTATTTCCGCAGCCTGAGCGGCGTTACCGTAATCATGTGCTCTGCGGAGATCTGTATTAGCCCTTAAAGCTTCTTCCGTGATATTGTTATCCGTCAGCGATTCAATATCACTTATCTTTTTAATACTCTGGCTCACGAAGAACTTTGCAAGAAAGGCACCCGGGTTTTTACGCTCAGCCTGAATGATCAGGTCAAGAGTTCTGTTGGCTTCGTTCCATTGATCATAGGTAATCTTGTCTATGACATCATCAAACATGTCATCAATGTTCTTAGCTCCGGTAATAGATTTAAACCACCCTGTACTTTGAACTGCGTTAGCCAAAGCGGGATCGCCTTTCGTACCGGAATTATCAATCTTCGTAACTTCTCCACCGGGATCTGTCGTGATATCCGTCCGGTTTTTAAGTTCAGAAACTTCTCTGTCCGTACTGTTCTCTCCGGTCTCGGATTCAGGCTTATCTTTAATTGTTATCCCGCTCTCCTGCGCTCTCTGCATTCTTTCCGCATAATCCAATGCACTGTCAAAAAGAGCCTGTATTTCATCGGCGTCGTCTTCCATATACTGGGGACTATCCTGAAACTCTACCATCTTTATCCCGATGATTTCCTTCATTTCGCCGTATGTTTTACCTCTGGAAATCTCCAATTCGTCCATGAACCGGAAAAACTCACCCTCATTCATTATTTATCCTCCAAAAATTATTTATAACAAAACTGCGAGATCCTCTATCGTTAATCTCATCATTGTTTCCTTATCAGGCTTTATTCCCGAAGCTGCCATCTGTGCGATCCGCTGTTTTCTGTTGGCATCAGCCGCATCCAGTAGATTTCTGATACCTCTGGCATTACCAAAGTCAGTTGTGGCAGCCTTTGCGACCTTTATCACTTTCTCAATGTCAGGACGCAATTTTTCATCAATGAGCATGTTTTTCTTCTTAGCCTGATATATGAATATTTGTGTCAGCTCATCATTGGTGTAATCTTCAAAAATAATTTCGTTTTGCTTTGAAAACCTGCTGGACAGACCCTGATTCATTTTTACCAGCTCATCCAGTTCTTTGTCATATCCGGCAAAAATAACCATCAGATCATCCCGGTGATCCTCCATTGCCTTCATAATGGTGGTAAGAGCCTCTTTACCATAATCGTTTTCTCCGCCGGATGCTAAAGTATAGGCCTCATCAACAAACAGTATTCCTCCCATTGCTCTGTTGATCACCTCTGTTGTCTTTGATGCTGTCTGACCGACATATCCAGCCACCAGACTGCTCCTGTCGCATTCCACCACATCAGGCTTTCTTATCATTCCAAGCTTGTAATATATCTCTCCCAGAGTACGGGCAATAGTAGTCTTACCGGTACCTGCATTTCCCTTGAACAAAAGATGCAGTGTTCCATGCCCTTGTTCCTCAAGGCCTTGCTCTTTAGCCAGAATGTTAAACCTTGCCTGGCCGACTATGCTTTTTATTTTTGCCTTAACAGACTTAAGCCCGGTCATCGCATCGAGTTCCGCCAGAAGTTCATCTACGCTCTTTTCATTTGTGTCATCATTCTTATCGAGCAGGGACTCAATGTCTTCCACCTTTACCGTAAGGCATTCTTCCTTTGTAAGGGTATCTGTATCCGCCCGTGCTATACGTGTATCAACTGCTCGAAGAACCTCGTTTACTACCTTCCTTACACCTCTGCCGTTTCCGAAATCCTCACTGCCGTTTCTTATGTCATTTATGAGCTTCTTTGCAGCCTTATCCGCCCCTTCTGCCAGGGTATATTCCTTTTCGGTAAGCATCTTCCTGAAAATAGATACCAGCTGGTCGAGAGAAAAATCTTCAAACTCAACCTGTGAGGCAAATCGACTTCTCAAGCCGGGATTCTTTGACAAAAACTCATCCATTTCTTTGGGATAACCGGCCAGAATAACCATGAATTTGTCACGATTATCCTCCATAAGCTTTACAAGACTGTCTATAGCTGCCTGACCATATCCCCCGGACTGTCTGCTCCATTGGTATGCTTCATCAATGAAAAGCACGCTTCCCATGGAGTGCTTTACGGCATCTCCCACATTTTTTGCAGCATCACCCACATAGTTTCCAAGAAGTTC
>JAILOD010000116.1 GCA_024691015.1 Lachnospiraceae bacterium | reverse complement strand
TGCATATACAATCATCACGAACAGGGCAGTGCCATAGCTGCGGAGAGCTATGCGAGACTTACCGGTAAGGTGCCTGTGCTTTGTGTCACAACAGGTCCCGGAGGAATTAACGCACTTACGGGTGTTTTCGGTGCCTGGGTTGATTCCATACCGATGATCGTTATTTCCGGACAGGTTAAAAGAGAGACCTGCGTATATTCAACCGGGCTTCCTTTAAGACAGTTCGGAGATCAGGAATACGATATAGTCGAAAGCGTTAAGAATATGACCAAGCTTGCGGTCATGATAAAGAACCCCAATGAGATCAAATACCAGCTCGAGTATGCGTGGTTCCTTGCCAACAATGGAAGGAAGGGGCCTGTATGGATAGACGTGCCGCTCGATATTCAGGCATCAATGGTCTACACGGAAGACCTTACGGGCTTTAATTCAAAAAACACCGAGGCAAAAGAAAATCCCGTATACGAGAGAACAAATACGGATAAGATTCTTGAAAGTATATATCAGTCAAAAAGGCCCGTCATTCTCGCAGGTGAAGGTATCAGGTATGCCGATGCATATAAGAATTTTCTGGATTGTACTGATGCCCTCAGAATCCCTGTGCTTACGGCGTGGAACGCGAGGGACCTTCTGTGGGAGGCAAATCCTTATTATGTCGGAATGCCGGGCACGGTAGGCACAAGAGGAGGAAACTTTGTCCTCCAGAACGCCGATCTCCTTATCATATTGGGCTGCAGGGTAAACATCAGAATGAGCGGCTACAACAAGTTTGATTTCGCCAAAAATGCCTACAAGATCATGGTGGACATAGACGAAAACGAAATGAAGAAGCCAAACCTGAAGATCGATCTGCCGATACACGCAAATCTCAAGGATGTTCTGGCCGACCTTTCGCACTGTGTGAAGGAAGAAGTAGGGGATCATTCCAACTGGCTTAAGTGGTGCAGGGATATAAACGATAAATATCCGGTCTGCCTGAGTGAGTATTCAAAGAAAAAGAAGCCTGTTAATCCTTATGTATTTATAGAGAAGCTTTCGGAGCATCTGGGAGATAAGGATGTGATCACCTGCGGAAACGGTGCGGCCTGTGTTATTACCTTCCAGGCTTTTCATGTTAAAAAGGGAGAACGTCTTTATACCAATTCGGGCTGTGCCGCAATGGGTTACGGTTTCCCGGCAGCGCTTGGTGCGTCTGTAGCTCAGAAGAACAGAAGAGTTGTATGTATAGACGGTGACGGGTCATTCATGATGAATCTGCAGGAGATGCAGACAGTGGCTCATCACAAAATGAACATAAAGACCTTTATCATAAACAATAACGGCTATCATTCCATAAGGCAGACCCAGACCAACCTTTTCAAGCCGCCGCTTGTCGGGGTATCAAAGGAAAATGGTGTAAGCTTCCCGGAATTTGAAAAGATCGCAGATGCATTCGGTTTTAAGTATTTTAAAATAGACTCTCTGACAAAGCTTGATGAGAAGATCGAAGAGGCACTTAACGCTGACGGACCTGTTCTTGTTGAAGTGGTTGTCGATGAAAAGCAGAACTTCGAACCCAAGCTTTCTTCAAAGGCATTGCCTGACGGGAAGATGGTTTCGCCTGAGCTTGACGATATGTATCCGTTCCTTCCGAATGAGGAATATGAAGCCGTGATCAATGAGGCACAAAGCATAGAAGGGTAAACTTCAATATGAAAAAGATCAGTATAATGATTCCCTGCTATAACGAGGTGGAAAACGTAGGGCCCATAAGCGAGGCCATAGTAAAGATAATGACAGAGCAGCTTTCCGCATATGATTATGAGCTCATATTCATCGATAACTGCTCGGAAGACGGAACAAGGGAAAAGCTTGAAGAGATCTGCAGGGGAAATAAAAAGATAAAGGCCATCCTTAATGTGACCAATTTCGGTCAGTTCAATTCTCCGTTTTACGGGATGTGTCAGACTACCGGTGACTGCACTATTTCAATGTGCTGTGATTTTCAGGATCCGCCGGAGCTGATCCCGAAGTTTGTAGAAGAATGGGAGAACGGCTATAAGATAGTCAGTGCAATAAAGACTACCAGCAAGGAAAACGGATTTATTTTCTTCCTGAGAAAATGCTATTACAAGCTGATCAGAAACATGTCCTCGGTCAAGATGATAGAGAATTTTACGGGAACCGGACTTTACGATAAATCCTTTATAAATCTTATAAAACAGCTTGATGACCCTATTCCGTTCTTAAGAGGGATCGTTGCCGAATATAATTTTAAACGTAAGGAGATCCCTTATCAGCAGGCGCAGAGAAGAGCCGGTAAGACAAGCAACAATTTTTATTCGCTCTATGATGCGGCAATGCTCTCTATAACGTCTTATACAAAGGTGGGCTTAAGGCTTGCAACCTGGATCGGTTTTCTGACAGCTGCCATAAGCTTTGTGATAGCAGTCGTATATCTGGTTATGAAGCTCACTCACTGGTATTCCTTCCAGGCAGGATATGCACCGATGATAATCGGAATCTTCCTTATAGGTTCGCTGCAGTTGTTTTTTATCGGTCTGATCGGAGAATATATTTTAAATATCAATACCAGGATCATGCACCGGCCGCTTGTTGTTGAAGAACGGCGGATCAATTTTGAAGAAGACACAGCTAAGGAAAACAGCCTATGAATATAGACATACTCTACCAGTTTAACGAGAAATATGCTCCCTATGCGGGCGTATCCTTAACCTCCCTTTTAGAGAACAATACACATTTTGACAGGATCAGAGTGTTCATTCTGGGTGAGGATCTTTCAGATAAATCCATGCAGAGATTCAGGATCCTTGCAGCCAAATATCAGAGACCGATCTCATTTATCGATACAAGGTCTCTGGTAACGATGATGAAAAAAATGAACATGCCAACCTACAGAGGCTCCTACGCAGCCAATATGAGGCTGTTTTTAAGCTTTATTCTGGATGATGATGTTGAGAGGCTCCTGTATCTGGATGCGGACACGATAGTGGACGGGCCGCTGGATGAACTGTCCGACCTTGATATGGAGGGTCATCCCCTTGCTATGGCACTGGACTCTCTTGTAAGAAGGCACAAGAAAAGACTGGGTTTTTCGAAGGATGATTTTTATTATAATTCGGGAGTCATCCTGTTTTGCATGAAGCAGTGGAGAGAGGACCGCTGTTCCGAAAGAATAGCAAATCATGTTAAAAACGTCAGGGCCTGGTATCCGTCTCCCGATCAGGATATTTTAAATGTAGTACTGAAGGGTGAGATCATGAAGCTTCCGCCCAGATATAATATACAGCCGGCATATCTTGCTTTCTCGTTAAACAGTTATTATAAAACCTTTGGAGCGAGAGGCTTTTATACAAAAGATGAAGTAAAGGATGCTTTAAAGTTCCCTCTCATCTATCATTTCTTCAGGTTTATAGGGGAATTTCCCTGGCATAAGAATAATGTGCATCCCGATAATGATATTTTTGATCATTATTTAAAGAAATCGCCCTGGAGGGATTACGTCAAGCAGAATGCCGAAAAGAGCACAATACTTAAACTGGAAAAGATAATTTATGCGATCGTTCCCAGAACCGTCTTTATCCGGATCTTCAGGATAGCATATGAAAGATTCATCCGCAGGGCAAACAGTGATTCGCTGAAAAACAGAACCAACAGGAATATGTAAATGAACAATGTGATCAAAACGGATAAAAATAAGCTGAGACGTCTTCTGATCATCGGAGTAGTGGCCACCGTGATCCTTTTAATCTTCTGCTATCTGAAGATTCAGTCGGAGGATGAGCTTTACTACGGTGTTTATGAATTTGAGGACATGTTCGAAAATGCGGATACCTCTCTCGGAGTTGTGTCGATCACGGAAGATATGGGGCTTAAGGAAGGAGACGTGATCTGCAATACACCATTTATTCATATACAGGGCGGTAAATATGACTTTATCGCAGATCATCAGGGCGACGTTGACAGTGTGATGTATATAAAGGACAGAGACAGGATCGTGGGAGAATATACCCTTCCTGCCGATGAACTGATCACTACCGTACATCTTGAACCGGGCTTTGATATCTATTCCATGAAGGTGATATTTACATATCCGGGTTCGGGGAACGTAACGATAAAGAATCTTAAGATCCATTCCGAAGGACCTTTCTATACAGATACTATATTTCTTTATATCTGTCTGATCATTTCTGTTTTTGCACTTGGGTTATGGGCATATAAAACAGGATTTTTGGAAAAGAATAATGAAAATGAAAAAGAGAAGATCCTGATGCTTCTGGTTTTCGGTCTGCTTATGTTTGTAAGCTATCCGCTGTTCTGGGACCGCTTTGTGGCGCGGACCGATATGGGCTACCATCTGGCAAGGATAGAAAATACCAGAAATGAGCTCCTTGCCGGTCATTTTCCCATGAGTATTTATT
>JAILOD010000110.1 GCA_024691015.1 Lachnospiraceae bacterium | reverse complement strand
AGTTTTGCTTTTATACGTAGGGACGTTGACCCCGGTTTCACTTAATGAATAGTGCTTCTGAATAGGCCAATCCGAGCACATGTTTGAGTCGAGCGCGGTCCCTCACGCGCCGACGAGTTGCGCAGGATTGACCGCGTTTATGAAGAAGTGCTATGAATTTAGTGAAACCGAGCAGTCCCGGAGTATAAAAGCAAAACTGACGGCTCACCCCGCCAATACCCTCCGAGGGCCATCCGAAATCCCCATTCAGCAGCAACCTTCACTCCAGCCAGTGCGCTGTATACCAATTCATCACACCAGGCATCAGTCATTCCGGTTACGTTTTAATCAAGTCCTCCCGATGGAAGAAACCAAGATCCCCGGCATACCGTCACACTATGCAGAAACCGTTAACAACCACTCGCAAAAACGCATAATTCATTGACACAACTACCCGGAAGTGTTATGATTTCAATGTTTAGATAGAGGTCGCGCAATTTATCAGTAATTTTTGGGATGCAGACAGCTGCAGAAGAACAGGAATGAAAGGAAATAGCGCCGAAGGGAAGCTACAGCTGTATGTATTTTCCCTGGGTATATGGTAAAAAACCATATAACTGTCATCATTAGATGGAGCGCTATCGATAGCTATTTTATTTATGTTGGCTGGCGCTCGGTTTGGGCGCTTTTTTATTATCGCAGAGCCGCCGAAAGGAAAAATGTCGGCTAAAGCCGAACGGCGGATCGCTTAACGAGTAGGGTGCGATTACATCTTCCCTACACGATTTGTAAATGCCCGGAATAATAATAACCGAAAAGGAGAAAGACCATGGCAATTTTCAAAGGAGCAGGAGTAGCAATCGTAACACCATTCAAAGGTAACGGAGACGTTGATTACGAGGCATTCGGAAGACAGATCGACATTCAGATCCAGAACGGAACGGATGCGATCATCGTATGCGGAACAACAGGAGAATCCGCAACACTCACAGAAGAAGAACACGTAGAAGTTATCAAATACTGTGTAGAACGTGTAAACCACAGAGTACCGGTAGTAGCAGGAACAGGATCGAACTGCACACGTACAGCTGTATATCTCTCACAGGAAGCAGAAAAGCTCGGAGCAGACGCACTGCTTATCGTAACACCCTATTACAACAAGGCAACACAGGCAGGACTTATCGATCATTACACGATCGTAGGAAACTCGGTAAAGATCCCCATCATACTCTACAGCGTAAAGAGCAGAACAGGACTCAATATCGAGCCTGAAACGGTAGCAACACTCGTGAAGAACGTACCCAATATCGTCGGGATAAAGGAAGCCAGCGGAGACATCTCCCAGATCGCAAAGATCATGGCACTTACTGAAGGCAAAGTAGAGCTATACTCAGGAAATGACGATCAGGTGGTACCTATAATGTCACTCGGCGGGATCGGTGTTATCTCGGTTGTATCCAACGTGGCACCAAAATACATGCATGACATGGTATACAAATATCTTAACGGAGACGTTCAGGGAGCTCGTGATATGCAGCTTAAGGTGATAGAGCTCGTAGGCGCACTTTTCTGTGAAACCAATCCCATACCCGTAAAGCATGCGATGAATCTTATGGGACTTGGTGCAGGCCCGCTCCGTAAGCCTCTTTCACCTATGTCAGAGGCAAATCTTGAAAGACTAAAGACCGCATTAAAGAACTTCGGTTTACTTTAAAGGAGAAAACAATGGTAAAAGCCATAATGAACGGATGTGGCGGAAGAATGGGAAAGATGATCACCCAGATAGCTGCAGGCGACAATGGAATAGAAATAGTAGCGGGAATTGATAAAATAGCTGTTGAAGGTGCACCCTATCCGGTATTTGACGACATAGCAAAATGCGATGTACAAGCCGATGTGGTGATAGATTTTTCACTTCCCACCGGAACGGATGAGCTCATCAAAACCTGCAGGGAAAAGAAATTACCGCTTGTGCTCTGTACAACAGGACTTTCTGAAGCACAGTTAAAGCTTGTGGAAGAAGCCTCAAAGGAAATAGCGATACTCAGAAGCGCAAACATGTCGATCGGTATAAACCTCCTTATGAAGCTTTTAAAAGAAGCCGCAGCAAAGCTTTCAAAAGAAGGCTTCGATATTGAAGTGGTTGAGAAGCATCACAAGATGAAAAAGGATTCTCCGAGTGGCACAGCATTGGCCCTTGCGGAATCGATGAACGAAGCGCTTTCGAACGAATACGAATTCGTATATGACAGAAGCGACAGAAGTATGGCAAGACCGGTTAAGGAAATCGGGATAAGCGCAGTTCGCGGCGGAACGATCCCCGGAGACCACGATGTGATCTTTGCAGGAGAAGATGAAGTGGTGACCTTCTCGCACAGGGCATATTCCAGATCGATATTTGCCAAGGGAGCCATCGCGGCAGCGAAATATCTGGCAGGAAAGAATGCCGGAATGTATGACATGAGCGATGTATTGGGCTGAGAAATAAAGAGGAAATATGGAATTCAGACCTTGTATAGATATACACAACGGAGTTGTAAAACAGATAGTAGGCAGCTCCTTAAAGGATGAAGGAAACAAAGCGGCGGAGAATTTTATTGCGGAAGAATCTGCCGCTTTCTTTTCCGGAATTTACAAAGAAAAGAATCTGACCGGAGGGCATGTTATCATATTAAACTCCGCAGACTCCGAATATTATGAAGCCTCAAAGAAGGCGGCATTTGAAGCCTTAAATGCCTTCAGGGGCGGAATGCAGGCCGGAGGAGGAATAAACGCCGAAAACGCCCGGGAGTTCCTTGATGCGGGAGCCTCCCACGTAATAGTGACCAGCTATGTATTTAAGGACGGAAGGCTAAACTACGATAATCTGAACCGCCTTACAGCCGCGGTGGGAAAGGAGAGAGTGGTACTTGATCTTTCCTGCAGGATACGGGACGGCAATTATTATGTGGTAACCGACAGATGGCAGAAATTCACCGAAATGGTTGTGAATGCAGCTCTTTTTGAAGAACTGTCCGGCTATTGTGACGAATTTCTGGTTCACGCCGTCGACGTTGAGGGTAAAAGCGGCGGAATTGATAAAAATTTAATTGAAATTCTGTCAGACGTACAATATACTGTAACTTACGCAGGCGGAGTAAGGGATCTTTCCGACATAGAAAAGGTGAAAGCCTACGGAAGGAGTCGGATAAACGTTACTGTCGGAAGTGCGTTGAAGCTGTTTGGCGGAAAGCTTGAACTGGACGACATAGCAAAATTATGTTAACCTAAAAACGAGCTGAAACCGCAACAAAAACGAATGTTATTCAAAATTTAACTGCCTGTAAAATAGTAATTTATGGGTTCTATGAACTTAAAAATTGCAATATATACAAAATAACTATTGTGATTTAACGAAAAATTACAATAATCATTCGGATTATAAGAGTAATTTCCGGAGATTTCAAACAAGTTATATTATGTAAACCTGACGAGGTGATCCATGCATACGATAATGATAGTTGATGATGATAAAACCCAGCTTCTTATGGCGCAGAAGACATTGGACAATGATTACCGTTCAATGACCATGGAGCGCGGAAAGAATGCCATAGAATATCTGAAGAAGGCAAAAAAACTGCCGTCACTTATTCTTCTGGATATAGACATGCCCATAGTTAACGGTTTTGAAGTTTTCAGCTGGCTCAGAAAAAACGATGCCACAAGAGACATTCCCGTTATCTTTGTTACGGGTAATGATGATGCCTCTACCGAGCTTGAAGCCTATTCGCTCGGCGCGGTTGATTTTATCCTGAAGCCTTATTCGCCGGAGATATTAAAGCGTAAGGTTGATCTTCATATCAACATGCTTGACAAAAAAAGAAGGCTCCAGGCCGAAAACAGTGATCTTTTGGATTACAACGACCAGCTTCAGGATTATAACACAGAGCTTCAGAATATGGCTCAG
>JAILOD010000092.1 GCA_024691015.1 Lachnospiraceae bacterium | reverse complement strand
TTCAGGATATAATTATTTTTCGGCCTATGGCCTATCAGAAATGCAACTATTAACAACTTTCCGGCTTCTTCTATGATTCCTATGAGGATCGCTTCAATTATACCGTTTTGTGCGCCTTCAAAAATATATAATATAAGCGTCACAAAAAGCGAGGCCGCGCCTCCAAGACAAAATACTCTGGCCACTTCAAAAATACTGATATTTCTGGGGGCATTTATTTCAAAAAGAAATACCAGAACGGAAAACGGCACACAGGCCGAGCCCACAAAAATAATGCCCGGTATAACGTTGGTATTTTTGAATATTGTATAACATAGCATTAGAAGGACAAAGGTTATAAAAAGCACCAGAAAAACTCTTGTATACAGCCAGGGCTTCGGCCACTCGGCAGAGATGTTCGCTCTGTCGGGAGTGGTCTCCTTTGTTCCGCAGATAAAGATCTTTTCTGCCTCGCCACTGTCATGCCTTTTGAAGACCCCGGAAAAAAGATCCCTTAATCTCAGGTCAACCTTCCCGCTGCCGCCGGCCATAACATTTATCTTTTCTGTGAATTTATCTACGGCATCACCAAGCTTACCGGTAATGTCTTTTGTCAGTGTACTGTCAGACTCAGGTTCGCCGGCATCATCTTTTTTCATCAGCTGCTGCGGCGGTATCTCATCTGCCGGTGTAGCAGCCGTAAAAAATTCCTGCGGAGTGGCTTCCGAAAAAAGCTCCTGTGGGGTCATTTCGTTTTCAACAGATAAATCCCCCGCAAACAGCTCCTGTACAGACGGTTCGTTTTCATCGGGTAAATCCCCCGCAAACAGCTCCTGCACAGACGGTCCGGTTTCTTCCGCAGGAGTTTCGGTCAATGGCTCATTCTCTATTGACTTTACTTCTTCAGCATCATCTTCCACCTCTGATACCGACATTGCAGAGAGTGTTTCCTCATCAATTTCGATCCCGGCAGCCTCACCCTCGTCAGGATCTATGGATTCCTGCGGATATACAGCTCCTGTATCCACGGTTATTTCAGTTTCAGGCATTACTTCAGGCTCTGCGCTGATCTCAGGCTCAGGCACTACTTCAGGCTCTGCACTGATCTCAGGCTCAGGTATTACTTTGGGCTCTGCGCTGATCTCAGGCTCAGGCACTACTTCAGGCTCTGCACTGATCTCAGGCTCAGGCATTATTTCGGGCTCTGTTGCCTCTTCGGGTTTATCCTCAATTGTCCTGTCCCTGTTGGGAAATATCTTATTTCTGCATTCTTCACAAACCATTCTGGGTGAAGACGGTTTTTTACAGATAAGACAGACGTAATCTTCCGGACCTTCTACAATGGCCTTTGCCACCTGTTTTTCATAATTCTTCCCGTAAAATGTGCTGTTAAGTTTTCCTTCCCTTATCCTGTCAAGTATTGCTCTGACAGCTTTACTATCCGAGTAATCCGCGTTTTCATCCTCAGTTAGAACCGCACGGATCTCTTTCATCATGATCTGATTCGAATCCATTTTCCCCACTCTTATCTTCTGTATTCAGGCCTCTGACCGGCGAGCTTATTTATTGTTTTTTTCCTTATCCCGAATATATTGACATACCGAAATAATATAATACTCTTCACGTTCATCTTCTGCAAACGGTTCGAAAAAACGCAGACCGGGATGATCGATCATAACTCCGAATTCTTCGGGTTTATCTGAAGAAAACTCCAGGGCATCCGAAATGCCGCCGCCTTTAAGCTTGCCATAAGCTTCTTTCATGGTCCATATCTCAAAAAACCTCTTTTTCAGGTCATCTGCCTCATATAAGCTTCTTCTCTCTCCTTCGGAGAAATAACGCTTTTCTATACCTTCAGGCTTTATCTTTCTGTCAAGATATTCCATATCCACACCTACAGGTTTTTCCGAAAAGGCGATCACAGCCGCCTCATGAGCATGGGAAAGATTAAAGTAAAATTCCTTATTCTTTAATTCAGGCTTTTCCTTATCATTAAATACAATATCAGTTATGTCGAAGCCCTTTTGCTTCAGCAGTCCTTCCATAAGAACCCCTGCTGCCATCGATAGCCTTGCAGTCCTCTCATCTTTGATCTTAAGGATTTTTTCCCTGCGAAGCTGTGACAGAGAACGGAGTGTTGCGTCAAAAGTCTCCTTATCCTTGTATTTTAATGCATTTTCAAATCTTATATCATAGCCTGACATTTATCCGGTCCCCGATCAAGCATCAAATTTGTCTTTTATGGCTTTTATAACCGTTTCAAGAGCTTTTATCCTGGCGTATTTCTTATCTACGGATTCAAGTATATACCAGGGTGCAAAGGTCGTGTTGGTCTTTTCAATCATCTCATTTACGGCTTTGTCGTACAGATCCCATTTTTCTCTGTTACGCCAGTCCTCGTCAGTGATCTTCCACTGTTTTTCTGGTGTGTTCTGTCTGTCCGTAAACCTTTTCAGCTGGGTTTCGGAATCGATCTGTACCCAGAACTTGATCACCACAGCACCCCAGTCGGTAAGTTCTTTTTCGAACTCGTTTATTTCATTATAGGCTCTCTGCCAGTCATTCTCACTGCAAAAGCCTTCAAGCCTTTCAACCATAACGCGTCCGTACCAGGTTCTGTCAAATATCGCAATGTGTCCGGTCTTGGGAAGACGGTTCCAGAATCTCCAAAGATAATGACGTGCTTTTTCATGCGGCTCAGGAGATGCGATCGGATGAACGATGTAACCTCTTGGATCCAAAGCTCCCGCTATCCTCTTGATATTTCCTCCTTTACCTGCAGCATCCCATCCTTCGTATGCGATTATCACAGGGATCTTTTTCCTGTAAAGCTTGTAATGAAGAGCATGAAGTTCCGTCTGCAGCTCATCAAGCCTGGTCTTATACTCATCATCGGTTAATGATTTATCCAGGGGTATTTCGCTTAACTTCACCGAAGGATTAAGCGGGAATGAATTCTGAAGTATGGGTGAGCTTAATGCATGATTCTTAAGTGCAGTGTCTATTCCCTGATTGATAAACTTAAGGATCTGAAGCTGCGCCCATTTCTTATGTTCGGCGTCTATTATATACCAGGGTGCAATGGACCTGTTCGTGTCTTTAAGATATTTATCATAAACCTTAAGACATTCATCATAGTGCTTATTCTCCC
>JAILOD010000089.1 GCA_024691015.1 Lachnospiraceae bacterium | reverse complement strand
TCACATAAGATCAGGATAAGAACAGGTGTTAATCTGGGGACTGACGAAACGGTTTCGGTGGCTACAAGATTTGACAGGGCCAAGGCTGCCTGCGACAGGATAAGAGGTGATTTCACAAGAAATATCGCGTATTACAGTAAGGATATATTAGATCATGTAATATACAATGAACGTCTGATAAACGAGATGGGTAAGGGAATAGAGGACGGGGATTTCGTTGTTTATTTTCAACCCAAATACCTGATACAGGCTGATGAACCAAAGCTTACAAGCGCAGAAGCACTGATCAGGTGGAAGCATACCGAGCTTGGAATGATAAGTCCCGGAGATTTTATTCCTTTATTTGAAAATAACGGTCTTATACAGAAGCTTGATAATTTTGTCTGGGCAAAAACCGCGGCGCAGATAAAAGACTGGAGAGACAGACTGGGAGTATCGATTCCCGTTTCGATAAATGTATCACGTATAGATATTTATGATACGGGCTTTGAAGATAAACTGATGCAGATACTGAATGATAACGGTCTGTCCCCCTCGGATCTGCTCCTTGAGATCACTGAATCAGCCTATTCCGAAAACGCGGACAGATTGGTAAAGGTAGTTAACAGTATGAGGGATAAGGGCTTCAGAATAGAGATGGATGATTTCGGCTCCGGATATTCTTCGTTAAATATGCTTACTGTTATGCCCATAGATATACTTAAGATGGATATCGGTTTTATAAAGAATATGGTAAAGGATGAAAAAAGCAGAAGCCTTGTGGAGCTTATATTAAGTATAGCCAAATTCTTAAAACTCAAGGTTGTTGCCGAAGGAGTCGAAGATAAAGAACAGCTTGATATGTTGAAGGATATGGGATGTGATATAGTACAGGGATTTTATTTTTCAAAGCCGGTTCCGGCAGAAGAGTTTGAAGCTTTACTGTGATCCTCAAAAGAGACGGTAAGACATATTTGTAACTATGTGCCGGAGAGTAGTATATATTGTCCGACTTATCTGTTTAAAGAGTATCAGGAAAAGGAGGCAAAATGCTTACAGTTGATGAACTTAACAAATTGGGAGCAAATACCGAAGAGGGGCTCAAAAGATGTATGGGAAGAGAAGATATGTATCTGAAGCTTGTTCCCAAGGCTTTAAACGATGCGAATTTTGAAAGATTAAAGGATGCGATAAGTAATAATGACCTGACCCTGGCATTTGAAGCGGTTCATGCCATAAAGGGAGTATCCGGAAATCTTTCTCTTACACCGATATATGATAAATCCGATGAGATAACAGAGCTTTTAAGAAAAAAGTCAGAGGCTGATTATTCTCTGCTTGTAGATGAACTCATAGAGATAAGAGATAAATTCAGGGCATGTTGTGAATAAAAATCTCATAATTATACATAAAAAATTAACAATTTAGAGGGCTTTGGTCTATTGACTTTAAGCCACAAGAGTCTTTGGGAGAAAAAGACGATAAAGTCCGTCAATGAAGAAACCGGAGAAGAAACAGAAACAACAGATTATGACTGGGATGCCATAACCAAGGCGGTTAAGAATTTTGCCGACGCCTACAACAGTACACTGGATAATGCAGTGGATTCTGATACCAAGGGTGTTCTCCTGAATGCGGGATGGATGGTTGGTAATACATCAAAGTATCAGAACCTGTTATCGGATGTTGGGATCACGATTGGCTCTGACAATAAACTCAGTGTTGATGAAGAAGCGCTTAAGAAGGCGGATGTAACAACCCTCAAGGTTTTGTTCAGCAATACGAATTCACTTGCCGACGATATAAGCTCTAAGGCATCTTCTATATCGAGAGCGGCAGCGAACGCAGGCGGAACAACTTATACGAGTGACGGAACAATAAGCAGCCTTTATGAGGGCTTTTCAACAGAGGTCTGATTCACAGATCGGAAGGAGGAATGAATATGAGCACAATATCACAGATATCAGGCATTAATAATTTATATAATCCTGAAATAAATAATCCCGAAAAGAAGCCGTTAAATAAACCTGAAGAAAAAACTGCCATTGACAGTAATGATATAGCGGCTGTTTTCACAAAGACATCGGAGGAAGAAACCGATCCGACTAAGCAGATATATTCTGTCAATAAGATGAGTCAGGAAGAAAGAGACAAGCTTATACAGAAGCTTCAGGCGGAGACAGACAACAGGGTAAACCAGCTGAAGTCGTTAGTAAGCAAGATGTTTACCGATCAGGCAGGCGCTTCAGCAACAGCAGGTGATGATGAAATATGGAAGGTGTTTGCAAACGGTGATCTTTCCACTGTATCTGAAGCTGCAAAGGCACAGGCTGCTGAGGATATTTCCGAGGACGGATATTTTGGTGTCAAGCAGACATCGGAAAGACTTTTTGATTATGCCAGCGCATTGGCAGGCGATGATCCCGACAAGATGAAGGATATGCAGGCTGCCATAGAGCAGGGATATAAGGATGCTACGGAAGCCTGGGGAAAAGATCTTCCCGAGATAAGCCAGAAGACCCTGGAAGCTACGAATTCACTGTTCGATGATTACTATAA
>JAILOD010000042.1 GCA_024691015.1 Lachnospiraceae bacterium | reverse complement strand
TATCACATTTTTTGTAAGAAATGTATAAAAAAAGGTGTTTGTAAGATGATTTTTGTGTTACAATTATAAACAATATATTAATATCGTTCAAAGAAGAACAAAAATAACCGGGATACAATTTCGGTAAATTTTTTTACGCTTAAAAACCATGTTGGAAGTTTGTATTAAAAAGGGGAATACATAAATGGAGAGCGATAATCATTCTTCTGATAACTTATCCGGAAAATCTGTTGATTATTCATCAAAACAAACATCAAAACAATTTTCAAAATATTCATCGATAGGAAAAAAGATATATCTGTTCGTCGGAGCATCGGTGTTTTTTTCCGCTCTTATAGTTGCTGTTGTTTCATACTATATAAGTGCAGACCGTATAGACGGATATTTTAAGAATCTTTCACTGGATACAGCAAGAACCTTTTCGACTTTTGTGGATGCCGAATTCCTTAAGGAACTTAGAGAGGTGGCTGAAAGCGAGGAATATCAGGCACTTCGTGACCGTGCAGAAGAGGAGGATAACGAAGAACTGGTAATAGAATATCTTCGTGATAAAGGGCTTTGGGAGGATTATGTTAAAAACCGTGCAAAGCTAATGGAGGTGATAAATAACTTTCAGGATGTAAAATACCTTTATATAATTGCAGGCGGTGATGTAGATGCAACAGAAGACATGTATCTTCTGGATGACGATACAACGCCTGTATATGAAACGGGATATTATGAGGCACGTGAAAAAGAACTCTATGGAATGGATACTTCAAAGGTGATACCTCCCACTATTTCAAACGGTGACTGGGGTTGGCTTTGTTCTGCTTATGCACCGGTATATGCCGATGACGGTACTGTGGTCTGCCAGATTGGCTGTGATGTGCAAATGGAAGATATAATGCGCGAGCGGAAGTTAAATCTTATTTATGTCATAGTCGCTGCAGTTATAATAACTATGGTGATAGTGTTTGCCACAATGCTCTTAATAAGCAGTAATCTGCTAAGGCCGCTTGATATGATCACAAGGGAAATGAAGAAATTCTCACCTTCACCGGATCTGAATCCCGGGAAATCCGGTGTTATTGACCTTGATATTAAATGCAATGACGAGATCGGAGATATTTATAACGGCATCCGGTCAATGCAGATAAGGATTCTTGATTACCTTAACGATATCATAACCATTCAGAAGCAAAAGGAAAAAGCTGAAACAGAAGCCAGAGAGAAGGAAATGGAGATTGGCAAGATCAGTAAGGATGCCTATCTGGATTCCTTAACCGGAGTAGGGAACAAGGTTGCCTACGTTAAAAAGAAGGAAGAGCTGAATGCAAGGCTCGGCAGTGGGATCATTGAATTTGCAATAGTCATGGTGGATGTGAATTTCCTTAAGGTCATAAATGATAAGCATGGGCACGCAGCCGGCGATGACTATCTTAAGGGCTGCTGTAAGATCGTATGTAAAACCTACAAGCATTCACCGGTATACAGGATAGGCGGAGATGAATTTGTGGTTATCCTGACAGGGGATGACTACAGGGACAGAAGGGCAAAGCTTAAGGATCTCCGTTCGACCTTTGAAGAGACATTTTCAAAAAAGGATGTCGATCCCTGGCTTCGTTATTCGGCAGCCTCCGGGATGAGCGATTTTATTGAAGATGACAATGATGTGGATCTTGTCTTTGACCGCGCCGACAGGGCGATGTATGATGATAAGGAACAATTCAAGCTTATGAACGGGATAGATCCCAAAGAACGCAAATAGAAAGGCGATAGTTACAGGTTAATTTAAGATGATGATCGATATTCATACACATACATTTCCCGATAAGATAGCGGACAGGGCGGTGGATAAGCTGAGCCACGAAGCGCACGTTATAAATCATACAAACGGGACCGTGGATGGGCTTATAGCTTCAATGGAAGAGGCAGATGTGGATCTTTCCGTGGTCGTGCCGGTAGCGACCGATCCATCTCAGGTAATTAAGATAAATGACAGGGCGATAAACAATAATGAGAAGTATTATTTTAATTCTACCGGAAGACGGGTTTTCAGTTTCGGAGCTATCCATCCTGATTTTGCCGATTACAAGGCAGAGATTTTAAGGATAAAGGAAAGCGGGATGAAGGGGATAAAGATCCATCCGGTATATCAGGATACGGATATCAATGATATCAGGTATCTGAATATCATCGATTTTGCTGCCGCAAACGATCTCATAGTCCTAACGCATGCAGGCCTTGATGTAGGCTATCCCGGGGCTGTCCGCTGCAGTCCGAAAATGTGCAGGGAGGTTATAGATAAAATCGGGGATTTTAAGTTTATCCTTGCTCATATGGGAGGCTGGGAGAACTGGGATGAGGTGCCCGAAACCTTCGCTGACACGAATGCATATATCGATACGGCATTCTCAACCGAGGATCTGGAACCCTTGTCTGACGGTTACTGGGACGGAAAAGATATATCAATGCTTGGGCGGAAGGACGTTAAAGCGTTTGTGAAGGCGTTTGGGAGCGACAGGATACTTTTCGGCTCCGACAGTCCCTGGACAAAACAGAGCCGCAGCATAGAATTTTTAAGGGAATGCGGACTCGATAAAGAGGATCTGGATAAGATCTTAGGCGGTAATGCCAAGAAACTATTAGGTATATAATAAGACCTGCCGGTTTAAAGCCGGCAGGTTTTTTACGTCAGTATTCAGATCTGTTCTATGTCTTCCTGGTTCAGGATCTTAACACCCTTTCCGACAAGTCTGGCCTCGGCGGCCTTTGTATCGGAAACCCTGAAGATCATGTATGCGTGGTCGGTGGTTTTGCCTCCCGTGAAGGCATACATATATTCGATGTTTACCGAAGCGTTATCGAAGCTCTCAAGAAGCTTGTCCAGTCCGCCGGCTTCATCGGGAATCTCTATGGCAAGAACGGGTGTGAGATTAGCAACAAAGTCGTTCTCCTTTAAAGTGTTGACTGCACTTAAGGCATCGTCAACAACAAGTCTGGCAATTCCGAAGTCCTTTGTTTCTGCAAGAGATGTGGCTCTCATGTTTATCTTGTGGGCAGCAAGCACGCCTGTCATCTTTTTTAGGGTGCCGGGTTTGTTTTCAAGAAAAACCGAAATCTGCATTATGCTCATATATTTGTCCTCCTTGTAGTAAATTTGTCAGATCTTTCTCTTATCGATAACTCTGACGGCTTTTCCTTCGCTTCGGGTAATGGACTTGGGAGCAAGAAGCGAAACCTTGGCCTTGATACCCAGCATGGATTTAAGTCCGTCAATGAGCTTTTTCTGTCTTTCTTCAACTTCACCAACGTTATCGGTGAACATCTCGGGCGTCATTTCAACCTGAACATCAAGCGTATCGGTATTGTTGACTCTGTCTACCACGATCTGGTAATTTGCGGCATAGCCGTTGTTTAAGAGAACCGTCTCGATCTGGCTTGGGAATACGTTTACACCGCGGATTATGAGCATATCGTCGGATCTGCCCATAGGCTTACTCATCTTTACATGCGTTCTTCCGCAGGAGCATTTTTCCCTTGTGAGACGGCAGATGTCTCTGGTCCTGTATCTGATCATAGGGAAGGCTTCTTTATCCACGGCGGTAAATACCAGCTCGCCCTGTTCGCCTTCGGGAAGAACTTCCTCTGTATCGGGATCGATGATCTCTGCAATGAAGTGATCTTCGTTTATGTGCATTCCGTTCTGTGCGGAGCATTCGAAGGCAACGCCGGGGCCGGAGAGCTCTGTAAGACCGTAGATGTCGTAGGCCTTGATGCCCATGGTCTTCTGGATGCTTTCACGCATTTCCTGACTCCAGGCTTCTGCACCGAAGATTCCGGCCTTTAACGGGATGTCGTCGGGACCGTAGCCAAGCTCCTGCATACGCTCGCCCAGATATGCGGCATAGCTGGGAGTGCAGCAGAGAATGGTGGCCGAGAGATCCTTTATGAACATGATCTGCCTGTCCGTATTACCGGAAGAGGTGGGGATGGTGAGACAGCCTACCTTGTGTGAACCTCCGTTTAAGCCGGGGCCTCCGGTGAAAAGACCGTAGCCGTAGGAAACCTGGCATACGTCTTCATCCGTTCCGCCTGCGGCTGTGATGGCTCTTGCACAGCAGTCCTCCCAAAGGTCGATGTCGTGCTGGGTGTAGAAGGCAACCACTCTTTTTCCTGTTGTTCCGGATGTGGACTGGATACGTACGCATTCCTTTAAGGGCTTGCCTAAAAGCCCGTAGGGATAAGCTTCACGAAGGTCAGCCTTTGAAAGAAAAGGCAGCTTGTGAAGATCGTCGACAGATTTGATATCGTCCGGGGTAACCCCTTTTGCTTCCATTTTTTTGCGATAGTACGGAACATTTTCCCAAACGTTCTTAATCTGTCTGATAAGCTTTTCGGACTGTATTTCCCTTATTTTTTCATGGGACGCACATTCGATGTCCGGTTGAAAATATCGCTCCATTTTTATACTCCTCCTTGATCTTATGATTAATTATTGTGCTGCATTTTTTCCGAGCTCGAAAGCCTTCTTGTTCATTTCCAGAAACTTTGCGGGAACATTGGCTTCAAGCGATCTCATCCAGGCTTCTTCGGGGAGGTCAAAGTAGTGAGAGAGCCTTCCCAAAAGAACTATGTTTACGGCCTTTGCCGATCCTGCCTGTTCTGCAAGTGAGAGACAGTCAAGGGCGTCTACGTTGGCACCTGAATTCTTAAGCTTTTCCACAAGGTTATCGGGATATTCCATTGCTCCGGTGATTACGGGCATGGGGTCGATCTGCTGTGTATTTGTAACGATCCTGCCGCCTTTTTTCAGATAGGGAAGCCACCTTGCGGTTTCAAGTATTTCGAAGGAGACGATGTAATCTGCTTCACCCTTATCGATGACGGGAGAGTAAACCTTGTCTCCGTATCTTACATAGGTTACAACGCTGCCGCCTCTCTGGCTCATTCCGTGAACCTCGCTTACCTTAACGTCGTAGCCCTCGCTCATAAGAAGATGCCCTAAAAGCTTGCTGGCTAAAAGTGAGCCCTGGCCTCCGACACCCACTATCATTATATTTTTCGTTTCCATTATTTCTCCTCCTTTACCTGTTCTTCAAATGCTCCGACAGGACATAACTGACTGCAGACATTACAGCCGACGCAGAGGGTTTTGTCGATCACGGCCTTGCCGTCCTTCATTGAAATGGCGGGACAGCCGATCTTCATGCAGGACTTGCAGCCCACGCATTTATCTCTGTTCACCGTGAGAGGAGGATTGTGTTTCACATATTTAAGAAGAGCACAGGGCCTTCTGGAAATGATGACTGAAGGAGCTTCGATCGCAAGCTCTTCCTTAAGTACCTTGTCACATTCCTTAAGATCGTAAGGGTCGACCACGCGTACATGCTCAAAGCCCATTGCACGGCAGAGTGCTTCAAGATCTATCTTTCCGGCGGGATTGCCTTTAATGTTGTAGCCGGTTGTGGGGTTCTGCTGGTGACCCGTCATTCCGGTTATTGAATTGTCCACTATGATAACAGTCGAGTTGGACTGGTTATAAGCTATGTTTGCAAGGCCCGTCATTCCGGAATGCATAAATGTTGAATCGCCGATAACAGCTACGGTCTTGCCTTCGCTTTCCTTTC
>JAILOD010000040.1 GCA_024691015.1 Lachnospiraceae bacterium | reverse complement strand
TGGCATCCATGGGCTCGAACTTAACTTTACAATGTCCGTACTGTCCACGTCCACCGGACTGCTTAGCATACTTATATTCCTGATCAACATTCTTTGTAAAGGTCTCTTTGTAAGCAACCTGAGGTGCACCTACGTTAGCCTCTACCTTAAACTCACGAAGAAGACGATCTACGATGATCTCAAGATGGAGCTCGCCCATTCCTGCGATGATGGTCTGTCCTGTCTCCTCGTTTGTATGTGCACGGAATGTAGGATCCTCCTCAGCGAGCTTGGCAAGTGCCTCACCCATCTTCTGCTGACCTGCCTTAGTCTTGGGCTCGATAGCAAGCTCGATAACAGGCTCAGGGAACTCCATAGACTCAAGGATTACGGGATGCTGCTCGTCACAGATGGTATCACCTGTTGCGGTAACCTTAAATCCAACTGCTGCAGCGATATCGCCTGAGAATACCTCATCAAGCTCCTGACGCTTATTAGCATGCATCTGAAGGATACGTCCTACACGCTCCTTTTTATCTTTTGTGGCATTAAGAACGTAAGAACCGCTGCGGCATGTTCCTGAATAAACACGGAAGAATGCGAGCTTTCCTACGAAAGGATCTGCCATGATCTTGAATGCAAGAGCTGAGAAAGGCTCCTCATCGGAGGACTTACGTGAAACCTCATTGCCGTCAAGATCCGTACCTGTGATATCAGGGATATCTGTAGGTGCGGGCATGAACTCAAGGATAGCGTCAAGAAGCTTCTGGATACCCTTGTTCTGATGCGCACTACCGCAGCATACGGGTACACCCTCGTTATTGATGGTAGCCTTACGAAGAGCCTTCTTCATATCTTCAACAGAGGGCTCATTACCCTCAAGATACTGCTCCATAAGATCATCATCAAAATCACAGATCTTCTCAACAAGCTCCTGACGCTTGTTAGCGTGCATCTGAAGAATACGTCCAACTCTTTCCTTCTTATCCTTAGTTGCATTCAAAACGTATGAACCGGAGTTAATTGTTCCTGAATAAACACGGAAGTAAGCAAGTTTACCTACAAAAGGGTCTGTCATGATCTTGAATGCAAGAGCTGAGAAAGGCTCTTCATCAGATGAATGTCTCTCAACTTCGTTACCGTCAAGGTCTGTACCCTTAATGGCAGGGATGTCAAGGGGTGAAGGCATGAACTCGATAACTGCATCGAGAAGCTTCTGTACGCCCTTGTTTCTGTATGCGGTACCGCAGGTAACAGGTACTGCAGTACACTCACATGTAGCTTTTCTCAAAACTTTTTTGAGCTGATCGATGGTAGGCTCTTCGCCCTCTAAGTACATCATCATAAGCTCATCATCAAGCTCACAAATCTTCTCAACGAGCTCGGTGTGATAAAGCTCAGCTTCATCCTTCATATCTTCGGGGATGTCAACTATGCTGATATCCTCACCCTTGTCGTCATTGTAGATATAAGCCTGCATTTCAAAAAGGTCGATGATTCCCTTAAATTCATCTTCCTTACCGATGGGGAGCTGAATGCAGATAGCATTTTTACCCAGTCTTGTCTTAATCTGATCGACAGCTGCGTAGAAGTTAGCACCAAGGATGTCCATCTTGTTGATGAAAGCCATACGGGGAACACCGTAGGTATCAGCCTGACGCCATACGTTCTCTGACTGAGGCTCAACACCACCCTTTGCACAGAAAACGCCTACAGCGCCGTCAAGTACACGAAGTGAACGCTCAACCTCAACAGTGAAGTCAACGTGTCCGGGGGTGTCGATAATATTGATACGATGCTCTAAAGCACCGGGCTTCTTTGCATTCTTCTCCTGAAGGGTCCAGTGACAGGTTGTAGCTGCGGAAGTAATGGTTATACCTCTCTCCTGCTCCTGCTCCATCCAGTCCATGGTGGCGGTTCCTTCATGAGTCTCACCGATCTTATAGTTTACACCGGTGTAATAGAGGATACGCTCAGTCGTTGTCGTTTTACCGGCATCGATATGAGCCATAATCCCGATATTTCTGGTTCTCTCTAAGGGATATTCTCTTTCAGCCAAGATAATCTTTCCTCCTAAAAATATTAAACGAATATGCCCTGAAAATTAGAAGCGATAATGCGAGAACGCCTTGTTTGCTTCCGCCATCTTGTGCATATCTTCTTTTCTCTTAACAGCGTTTCCTGTGTTGTTAGCTGCATCAAGAATCTCATTTGCAAGTCTGTCTTCCATTGTCTTCTCACTTCTCTTACGTGAGAACATGGTAAGCCATCTGAGACCAAGAGCCTGACGTCTGTCGGGTCTTACCTCGATAGGCACCTGATATGTGGCACCACCGATACGTCTAGCCTTAACTTCGAGTAAAGGCATGATGTTGTTCATTGCCTCTTCAAACACCTCAAGAGCGGGCTTTCCGGCTTTCTCTTCTACTTTGGCAAATGCTCCGTATACAATCTTCTGTGCAACACCCTTCTTACCATCAAGCATAATGTTGTTGATAAGCTTGGTTACCACTTTATTATTGTACAAAGGATCTGCTAATACATCTCTCTTCTGAATATGTCCTTTACGTGGCACGTTTCTTCCCTCCTTAACAATATTTTGTTATCTCTTCGGTACTCACATGTGTTTCCCCAAGTGTCCGCGCTGTATATCTGTAGTACAGAATTCCAACACTTTTCTTAGTTACGTTTTTGTGGTAAAAGCGCTTTTCGCTTTGAAAGATTTCTCTTTCCCAGTCAATTTACCCTACGCTTTATTTCTTTGCGTCTTTGGGTCTCTTAGCGCCGTACTTTGAACGAGCCTGCTTACGGTTGTTAACACCTGCGGTATCAAGTGTGCCACGGATGATGTGGTATCTTGTACCGGGAAGGTCCTTAACACGGCCGCCACGGATCAATACAACGCTGTGCTCCTGAAGATTGTGACCTTCTCCGGGAATGTAGCTTGTTACTTCGATTCCGTTTGAAAGACGAACTCTGGCAATCTTTCTAAGAGCCGAGTTAGGCTTTTTGGGAGTAGCTGTCTTAACGGCAGTACATACACCACGCTTCTGGGGTGCAGAAACGTCTGTTGCCTTCTTGTGAAGAGAGTTGTAACCCTTCTGAAGTGCAGGTGCTGTAGACTTCTTAACTGATGTCTCACGTCCCTTTCTTACTAACTGGTTAAATGTTGGCATTCTGTTTCACCTCTTTCTTTTTAATATTTGTGTGTTCGTAACTTTTTGCACCAAAAAACATGCACAAAAGAGTGCACACTTGAATATTATATCCATTTGTCCTTTAAAAGTCAACATATTTCATGTCGACCTTCAACTGCATATCTTTACATCCATTGATAAGTGACTAGTAACTAATTTTTCCTAAAATAACGAAAGGCCCCCGCAGGGACCCTCCGGACCGGAGGCTTCACAAGTTTCTCCGGTACGTTCACTATAGTATAGATATCATAAGTAGTAGTTTTAGTCAAACCGTTTTAGGTCATTGGCATCTGTTTCTAGGTCATTGACATCTGTTTCTTGCCACGCCTTTATTTCTCTTTGAGGCTGTCCTTTAAGCCGTCGGTGAAAGGCTCTGCGAAATAGTCAAATACAGTACGGGTTCCCGTAAGGATGTTTACACTTCCTTCATTCCCAATATCAAGGTCGGAAAGGTCATGGTCGGTTGTAATTTCTATACGCCAGAGCTTTCCTCTTTTCTCATCGTTAACGGGAAGGTAGGCGATGAAAGAAACTTTACCTTCTATAAAATCAATATTTCTTTCCTTCAAGGCATTAAGCTTAATCTTAACAGGCATATCAAGCTCAATTCCGGTTATGTCGGTATCGGGGATGTATGATTCAATTAATCTTGAAGAGTTTTCGCGCTCCATATAACCCAGGACATCTCCAGCATTAATTACATCTCCCGGTTTTAACTCTTTATTCTGAAGTAAGCGACCCTTACAGGGAGCCACAACTTCAAAATCCTTGAGAGCTATGTCATATTCTTCCATCTTGGTATTAACTTCATTAAGCTTTGTGGAAATGTTGTTGAGAGTTTCTACAAGCTTCTGAAGTTCCTTGCTCTTAAGATATTTCTTGTTATCCGCTTCTTTATTGACCTTTTTCTCAAGAGCGTAGATTTCGTATTCGTAGACCGCACCGAGGGCGATGTTCTTGATTTCGATGTCTGGAACAGAAGGATTAGTAGAAACAATTTCAGACTCGGTTTCTGTTAGAGTTTCACTATCCGTTGTATCAATACTTTCATCAGCAGTCTCAGATTCTTCAGCGTTTTCTTCTGTCTCAGTTATCCCAGCCGCCTCATCAGCATCAGCTTCCTTGAATTCCTTGTCGTTTTCAACAGCTTCATAAAGTTTTGTATATACCCTGTCCTGAATCTCAAGGATTTCTTTCTGATATTTAAGTTCTGATATTTCAGGTTCTGCACTTTCGGATTTAAGGGTTACGAGTACAGTTCCCTCATCATATATTATGTTGGCATTGTTTGTGTTCATTGCCTCGGTCGTATTGTTTACGTCCGCAGTGTTCTTATCATCAGTCGTGGTCTTATCACCATACACGTCTGTGTTCTTATCATCAGTCGTGGTCTTATCGCCATACACGTCTGCGTTTTTATCGGCATTCGCAGAGTCAGCTCCATCTGTATTCCACCCAACACTTTCCACCACTCCTGCTTTCTTGGCTGTAAGGGTAAATACTCCCTTATCGGAAGCCACATTGCAGGGAGCGGATACTGCTATATCAAGCTTTGTTAGCTTTGACCATACAAGAATACTTATCATACAGAGGACCACCGCAATGAAAAGCACGGTACTTAATTTCTCGGGAGGTCTTTCCATTATCTCAAGCATGGAAGGGAGGAAATCATATTTAAGCTGTTCGTCTTTTATCTTAAGTTTATTCTTAATCTTGCTTATCATGATACCACCTCCATCCCCGATTGCTTCTCATAGAGATAAGCATACAGTCCGTTTTCTTTCATAAGTTCATTATGGCTTCCCTTCTCCACAAGTTTACCCTTATCTATTACAAGGATTTCATCAGCAAGGCTTAAGGTAGAAAGACGGTGAGCTATGATAAGAACCGTCCTTCCCTTACAGATATCCTTTAAATTATGCTGGATTATACTTTCGGACTCATAATCAAGGGCACTGGTAGCTTCATCGAAGATAAGGATTTTGGGATCGTTTATTATGGCCCTTGCTATTGCTATACGTTGCTTCTGTCCTCCTGAAAGGGATATACCCTTTTCTCCCACAACTGTTTCATAACCCTTTTCAAGCTCTGTTATGAAATCATGAGCTCCCGCTGTCTTTGCGGCAGCCACTATCTCATCCATGGATTTACCTTTGCAATGAATTGAGATATTCTCTGCCACAGTTCCGTTAAAGAGGAAGTTTTCCTGAAGTACCACACCGATATTTTGTCTAAGGTATGCCGGGTCCACAAGGGCAAGGTCCATTCCGTCTATGACAATACGACCGCCTCTGGGAAGATACATACGCTCTATAAGTTTGGAGACGGTACTCTTTCCTGAACCGCTTCTTCCCACCATTCCGTATATACGTCCCTTTTCAAGGGTAAAGCTCATTTCCTTTATTACATCAGCTCCGTCAGGTCTGTAACGGAAGGTTACATTATCGAAGGTGATATTTCCTTCAATGGGATTTCTTACTCTTTAACGGAACTGTGGCAGAGAATATCTCAATTCATTGCAAAGGTAAATCCATGGATGAGATAGTGGCTGCTGCAAAGACAGCGGGAGCTCATGATTTCATAACAGAGCTTGAAAAGGGTTATGAAACCGTTGTGGGAGAGAAGGGTATATCCCTTTCAGGAGGACAGAAGCAACGTATCGCTATAGCCCGTGCTATCATAAACGACCCCAAGATTCTTATCTTTGATGAGGCTACCAGCGCCCTTGATTATGAATCTGAAAGTATAATCCAGCATAATCTTAAGGATATCTGTAAGGGAAGGACGGTTCTTATCATAGCTCACCGTCTTTCTACCTTAAGCCTTGCGGATGAAATCCTTGTAATCGATAAGGGTAAGCTTGTGGAAAAGGGAAGCCATAATGAACTTATGAAAGAAAACGGACTGTATGCTTATCTCTATGAGAAGCAGTCGGGTATGGAGGTAGTATCATGATAAGCAAGATCAAGAATAAACTTAAGATAAAAGATGAACAGCTTAAATATGATTTCCTCCCTTCCATGTTAGAGATAACGGAGAGACCTCCCGAGAAATTAAGTACCGTGCTTTTTATCGCTGTGGTCCTCTGCATGATAAGTATTCTTGTATGGTCAAAGCTAACAAAGCTTGACATCGCAGTATCCGCTCCCTGCAATGTGGCTTCAGATAAGGGCGTGTTTACCCTTACAGCTAAGAAAGCCGGAGTGGTGGAAAGTGTTGGATGGAACCCTGATGAGGACACATACGGCGAAGGAACGGTCCTTGTAACCCTTAAATCCGAAAGTGCAGAACCGGAAATCGCAGAACTGCAATACCAGAAAGAAATCCTTGAGATTCAGGACAGGGTATACACAAAGCTGTATGAAGCTGTG
>JAILOD010000038.1 GCA_024691015.1 Lachnospiraceae bacterium | reverse complement strand
AGATAATCTTATGAATAAGGAAACCAAGGAGATCCAGGAAAATCACGGTTTCCTCGGTATATCGGGTGCGGATATAAATGCACAGACTGCTGAAACCTACGATATGCCTCAGGGTATATACATTTCAAAGGTTGCGAAATCACTCGCTGCAGATAAGGGCGGACTTAAGAAGGGTGATATCATCACTGAGTTTGACGGCCAGCCGGTTCAGAGCATGAGTCAGCTTCAGGAGCTTATCCAGTACTATGAGGTAGGAAAAACGGTTGAAGTAACTTACTATAAGCAGTCTGATGAAGGCTACACCAAGGCAACAACAGAGGTTACTCTTTCGGAGTATCCCGAAGCCGAGGTACAGGCCGGCAGCAGCAATAATAACGAACAGAATGAAAACAGTGGCGCCAACGGAAACGGCGGCGGAAATTCCGAATACTATGACTACTTCGGCGGATTGGGAAACATCTTCGGTTTCTGATGATAACCTAAGCTGCAGCAGCGCAGCAGACAGGGATTCTTAAGTAAATAAATGAGTTTTGTATTGCGATCGGGGCAGTTTGTAAAGCTGCCCCGATTGTGTTATCATGTATAAGTTATTACGCAAAAATAAGGTTTAAATCGGTGATCAAATGAGTGAAGAAGATAAAAAAGAAGAGTATTGCTCCATCTGTTTAAGGAGCGAAAAGACGGCAGGAAGACTGTTTAAGCTGCCCAATAATATAAATGTCTGTGATGATTGCATGCATAAAGCAATGGATCAGATCGGTGCTATGGATCTTTCATATATTCAAAGCTTTCCAACACCACGGAATAATGCAGATGATCCGGCGAAATCCAAAGCTTCGTCCGCAGCAGATATTAAAACGGAGAAAATAGAGGGCGAGGTTGAGGATAATCCCGATACGAAGCCTGACGGTGAGAAGAAAGAGAACGAGGGACAGAACACAAACGGTATGCCCCAGGGCTTTCCGAATATACAGTTCCTGAATCTTGCGGATTTTGCGAATCCTTTTATGCAAAGGCAAAGAGTTAAGACTGCACCCAAAAAGGATAAGGCAAAGGAATTCGATTTTTCAAAGATACCGCTTCCGCATAAAATAAAGTCCATGCTGGATGAGTATGTAATAGGACAGGAGAAGGCCAAGAAGGTTGTCTCCGTGGCAGTATACAACCATTACAAGAGAGTTGAAGAAAGCCTGCACGGAGAAAAGGGAGATGTGGAAATAGAAAAATCCAATATCCTTATGATCGGTCCGACAGGATGCGGTAAAACCTACCTGGTTCAGACGCTTGCAAAGATTCTTGATGTTCCGCTTGCCATTACGGATGCAACTACTTTGACCGAGGCCGGATACATCGGTGATGATATAGAATCCGTAGTATCAAAGCTTCTTGCGGCTGCGGATAATGACGTGGAAAGAGCTGAGCACGGCATCATTTTCATAGACGAAATAGACAAGATCGCAAAAAAGAAAAACACCAATGCAAGGGATGTCAGCGGAGAGAGCGTACAGCAGGGAATGCTTAAGCTTCTCGAGGGCGCCGAGATAGAGGTTCCGGTGGGAGCCAGCAGCAAAAATGCCATGGTACCGATGGCTACGGTGGATACAAAGAATATCCTGTTTATATGCGGCGGAGCCTTTCCTGATCTGGATGAGATCATCAAGCAGAGGCTTACCAAAGAAACCTCAATCGGATTCATGGCCGAATTAAAGGATAAATGGGATAAAGAACGGAATATTCTCAGCAAGGTTGAAGTTGAGGACATTCGTAAATACGGTATGATCCCGGAGTTTATCGGGCGTCTGCCCATAATCTGTTCTCTTGAGGGCCTTACCGTGGATATGATGGTAAAGATTCTGGAGGAGCCCAAAAACGCCATTATAAAGCAGTATAAGAAGCTGCTCAGTATGGATGAGGTGGATCTTGTATTTGAGCATGAGGCGCTTGAAGCTATTGCCGAAAAGGCACTGAACAAGGACACGGGTGCAAGGGCTTTAAGATCCATAATAGAGGAATTCATGCTGGATATCATGTATGAGGTGCCCAAGGACGATAATATAGGGCGTGTAACCATCACAAAGGCCTATATAGAAGGAAAGGGCGGTCCCATAATAGATATGAGGGGCGTAGAGGAATTGGTCGATAAGCTTGAGGATATCTCAACCGTTGAGGGTACAGGCGAGGTTGTTGAATGAGAATACTGAGCTTTCTTGTCGGGGCATTTATATCCATTGCAGACCTTTTTATAAAGCGCAGGGTCTCAAAGCGTGATTATAATGGGAAAGTCATATACAATAAGGGGTTTGCCCATAACAGGGGAGATAAGTTTCCCAAGGTCGTAGCGGCTGTCAGTGCGGGTTTAACCGCCGGTATAGCTTTGTTTATCCTTTCGGATAAGATCGGTAAAAAGAATGTGCTTAGGGCCGTTTCATCAGGGCTTGTGCTTGGAGGGGCTCTGAGTAATTCATACGAGAGAGTGACAAAGAGAAGGGTTACGGATTACATACCTCTCGGAAAATATGTTTATAATATCGGAGATTTTGCAGTTTATGCCGGCTGTGCAGGATATATCGCAACAGAGCTGACAGAGAAAAGGGGAGAAGAAGATGGCGAATAAAAAAACAGTTGTTTCTCTTGGACACAATGCATTGGGATTTACCACATCAGAGCAGTATGATGCAATTAAGCTCACATCGAAGGCTCTGGCGGATCTTGTGGAGGACGGTCACGACCTCTGTATTACGCACAGTAACGGGCCTCAGGTTTCAATGATCCACAAGGCCATGACGGAATTAAGACGGCTTTATCCGGATTATTCCCCTGCAGCAATGTGTGTCTGCTCTGCAATGAGTCAGGGGTATGTAGGCTACGACATACAGAACTCCCTTAAGGGAGAGCTTTTAAGCAGAGGCATATCAAAAACGGTCTGTACGATTTTAACGCAGGTTACCGTTGATCCTTATGATGATGCATTTTATGCTCCTACCAAGGTAATAGGAAGGCATATGTCTGCCGAAGAGGCTGCTATGGAGGAAAGAAAGGGAAACTACACTAAGGAGGTGCCCGGTAAGGGCTATCTCAGGGTTGTAGCTACACCGAAGCCTATAGAAATAGTTGAGCTGGAGGCCATCAGAAAGCTTTTCGATGCCGGAGAGATCGTGGTAGCAGCCGGCGGTGGCGGAATACCAGTCATAGAGCAGAATTGTTATCTTAAGGGGGCAAGCGCCGTTATAGAAAAGGATGCGATAGCATCAAAGCTTGCGATAGATCTTAAGGCCGAAAGACTTTTTATTTTAACAGGGGTCGACTCTGTAAAGCTTTCCTTCGGAAAGCCGGATGAAAAGTCAGTGGCACATATGACTGTAAAAGAAGCGGAAAAATATGCGGCAGACGGGGAATTTGAGGAAGGAAGCATGCTTCCGAAGATACACGCGGCTATAGACTTTCTTAATAAAAGGCCTGAAGGAAAGGTTATGATCACATCTCTTCAGGCAGTGGATGATGCGCTTGTAGGAAAGGCCGGTACGGTTATAGAAGCTTAAATAATTGCTTAAATAACTGATTAAATATCTGATTAAATATCTGATCCGGAGTGTTCATCGCCGAAGTTTTCATGGTGCTTTTTTACCAGATCGGCGATGGTAATGTTGTCCACCACCTCGTTTATGGCATCGGTCAGCGTTTTCCATATGGAAACCGTTTCGCATACACCTGAACGCTTGCATTCTTCGGCACCCTCTTCAAGACAGGCAACTGGAGCCATTGAACCTTCTGTCAGGCGCAGTATCATTCCGATGGTGTATTTTTCCGGGGAGTCAGCTATCATGTATCCGCCCTTTGCACCGCGAAGGCTTTTCACATAGCCGGCTTTATTCAGAATGGCAATGATCTGTTCCAGATATTTTTCGGAGATCTGTTGTCTGGAGGATATTTCCTTTACTTTTACGTATTCACCGTCATTGTGAAGGGCAAGATCGAGCATGACGGAAACCGCATAACGTCCTTTGGTGGATATTCGCATCTTAACCAAACCTCTTATATATGATATACTATAAAACGCTTTTGACAGATCGGATGATACGGCTGTGATCGCTGATCATCACGATTTTAATACGAAAAAGTTTACAATACAATTCATACCGGGTCAATAGGAAAACAGAAATGCTTTTTAATTCGTTGGGTTTTGTTTTATTTTTACCTATAGTATTTGTCTTATATTGGGTTATGCCTAAGGCATACAGAAATATCTGTCTGCTGCTGATAAGCTATTATTTTTATTTCAGCTGCAGTTCATCTTACACCCTGATCCTTTTGCTTACCACAGCTGTAACCTATATGGCAGCCAGGCTTTTTGATAAAGAAGGCTTTGAAAACAGAAGAAAAGCTGTTTTTGTCTGTGCGCTGGTATTTACCGTTCTTATTCTGGGCTTTTTCAAATATTTCAATTTCCTGTCGGAATCCATCACGTCCTTTTTCAATCTGTTCGGACTGAGGATGGATCCGTTTACCCTGAAGCTGGTTATGCCGGTAGGTATTTCATTCTATACCTTCCAGTCATTAAGCTATCTTATTGATGTATATAAGGGGAAGGTTAAAGCTCAGAAGAATTTCCTCACTTATGCACTTTATATTTCCTTTTTCCCACAGGTTATTTCGGGCCCGATAGGACGGACCGAAGAACTTATGCCTCAGATTGAAGCAAAGAAGGATTTTGACCATGACAATGCGGTTTACGGCCTTCGACTTATGCTGTGGGGATATTTTAAAAAGCTTATCATAGCCGATTCTCTGGGGAAATACGTTGATCTCATATTCGGAAACGCAACCTATTATTTCGGGCTTACATTCATTGTGGCGGCTATAATGTATACCATACAGATTTACTGTGATTTTTCGGGCTATTCGGAAATTGCCATAGGAACCGCCAGACTGTTCAATATAAATCTTATGGATAACTTTAAAAGTCCTTATATGTCAAAATCGGTCAAGGAGTTCTGGTCCAGATGGCATATATCTCTTTCCACCTGGTTCAGGGATTATATCTATTTTCCTCTGGGCGGAAGCAGATGTTCAAAATTAAAGGAATACAGAAATCTGATAATCACCTTTCTTGTGAGCGGTCTCTGGCACGGAGCAAACTGGACCTTTGTATTCTGGGGTGGCCTGCATGGTTTGTATCAGGCCATAGAAAAGGAAATAAGCAGGAGGGTATCGGCTGTAAAGGAGAAGAAGCAGAATATAAAGCAGTCCTCGAAAGCTGTCGAAATTTTTTCGAACTTTGGACATTGGCTTATAACCTTCATTTTTGTAACAATCTTCTGGATATTCTTCAGGGCTGATTCAATAAGCGATGCACTCTTTATAGTTACTCATCTTCATAATGGAGTTGTGTTGCATTTTGCGGATGCCTGGATCAAGCTTTTGAACGATATGGGTCTTACAACCTTCGGTGTTGTAAAGCTTGTTGCTGCACTCTGTGTGCTTACAGTGTTTGATTATTTTTCGTTAAAGCACGATCTTTTCAGGGAAGCAAAGAGATTACCGGTGGTCATAAGATGGATCATATACGTGGGACTTACTACACTTATCATTGTTTCACAGCTGTATGGCGGAACAAAACAGACATTTATTTACTTTAATTTCTGATAAAGATTAAATCAGCAGGGAGAATATAAAGGTGAAAGCGTTTGTTAAGAAATGCCTGATATTCATATTGATAATAGGACTGATCTTTATACCTTATTCAGTGCTTCTGGATCCCTATAATATTTTTCACTGGAACTGTGTGAGAAATAACGGAGTTGAACCGAATAAGGGATATCTTAAGATGCACAATGTTCTGGATAATCCTGACAAGTTTGATTCGTTTTTATTCGGGTCCTCCAGAATGGGATTCTTTGATGTGGGAAAGATGACTGACGGAGTTTATTATGATATGGCTTATTCCGAGGGCGTTCCGGCGGAGCATCTTTATGATCTGAAGATCATGATAAAGAACGGGATAATTCCAAAAAACGTGACCATCGGAATAGATGATATTTCTTATTTTGTGGATCCGAAAATGCACGAGGATCAGCTATACAGAAGACATCTTAAATGGGACGGTTCGTTTCTGGATAAGCTGAGGTTTTATTTAAAATATTTTGATATCGTAACCATTACGGATTCGATAGAGGTTATGCTTGACCATGAGGATGTCGATCCGGCATACGGGCAAAGGCTGTTAGACACGGGAACCGAGAACCTGGAGATAATTTCCGCGTTTAATTATGAGGATACTGATGCGACCTGGTCGGATTATTATAAGCCGAGAGAAGAGGTATTTGACGAAATAAGAGAGATCATAGCCATCTGCGATGAGTATGATATAAACCTCAGGTTCTTTACCAATCCCATAAACGGTTATACCTATGCAAAGGATATAAACAATGGATATCTTGAGTTTTTGAAGGAACTGGCAACTATTACGGATTATTATAATTTCAGCGGATTTAATGACATTACATTAAATAACGACCTTTATTATGAGACCAGTCATTTCTGCCCCAAGGTTGCTGACAAGGTTATCGACAGGATATATAACGACAGGACAGATGAGAGATTGCTGGCTCAGGGGTTTGGATATTATGTAACCCGGGATAATGTGGATGAGCTGATAAAGATACTTGAAGATCAGGCAGTGAATTTTGATCTTCCGGTAAATACCTACTCGGACATAATTGAATAGTGGACGTTTTTTAAACGGCTGAAAAAACCGTCGGAGCGAGAAAGCTCCGGCGGTTTTTTTGTTGGGCTTGCGGACGAGTA
>JAILOD010000023.1 GCA_024691015.1 Lachnospiraceae bacterium | reverse complement strand
TCCCTTGTCGGGGATTTATGGTGCTTGATATGTGTTAGCTATTGCTAACAAGACGGATGATATCACTTTATTGCATATTAGTCAATAGGGTGTTATAAAAATGCAATTTTTGATCAGGATCTGCAGAGGGGTTCCCTTTTGCTCACCGGTTGGATGGCTAAGGGAGAGTTTTTTGCCCGCCTTAGCCAATCGGGCACGGGAATTGTGCAGGTGCATTAGAGGTGTTTGATGGCTAAGGGAGAGCTTTTTGCCTGCCTTAGCCAATCGGGTATGGGAATTGTGCAGGCGCATTAGAGGTGTTTGATGGCTAAGGAAGAGCTTTTTTCGCGCCTTAGCCAATCGGGTATGGGAATTGTGCAGGCGCTTTAGAGGTGTTTGATGGCTAAGGGAGAGTTTTTTACATGCCTTAGCCAATCGGGTACGGGGATCGTGCGGGCGCATTAGAGGTGTTGGATGGCTAAAAGTGCGGTTTTTCTGTTTTAAGGCATACAAAGCAAGATTCCCCAGGCTATCGCCACCGCAATGCTATGCCTTGAATCAGGATTTTTGCACCACAAGGCATACAAAGCAAGATTTTCCAGGTCATCGCTACCGCAATGTAATGCCTCGAATCAGGATTTTTGCGCTACAAGGCATACAAAGCAAGCTTCCTCAGGTCATCGCCACCGCAATGCTATGCCTTGAATCAGGATTTTTGAACCACAAGGCATACAAAGCAAGATTTTCCAGGTCATCGCCACTGCAATGTAATGCCTTGAATCAGGATTTTCACGCTACAAGGCATACAAAGCAAGCTTCCCCAGGTCATCGCCACTGTAATGCTATGCCTTGAATCAGGATTTTTGCACCACAAGGCATACAAAGCAAGCTTCCCCAGGTCATCGCTACCGCAATGTAATGCCTCGAATCGGGATTTTTGCGCTACAAGGCATACAAGTTGAATAATCAAGCTATTTACTTTGGTTTTTCCATGATAAGTGGTTATGAAATAACCCCCGTACACTCACATAAAGCCGGACAAGGAGAATGTAGAGAAAAGAATAGAGGTTTAAACCCGGATAAAGTGCCAGACAAATCATTTCCAAATTCTATCATAGATAAATCCCGCCGGTCTTGTTATAATAAAATGACACTGCGTAAGAGCAGATGCAATATCCTGAAAGGAACTACAAATGATAGATCTACAAAAAGAATTAAACCCGATGCAGGCGAAAGCCGCAAGTACCATAGACGGACCGGTTCTCATTTTAGCCGGTGCAGGGTCCGGAAAAACCAGAACAATTGTCTACAGAATGGCACATCTCATAGAAAGCGGGATAAACCCCTGGAACATAATGGCACTTACCTTTACAAACAAAGCAGCCAAGGAGATGAAAACCAGAGTAGAAGCCATGCTCCCGGGAGAGGCCTCGTCCATTTGGGTATCCACATTCCATTCCACCTGTTTAAGGATCATGTTTAGATTTGCGGAATCCTTAGGCTACACATCAAGCTTTGAGATAGCCGATGCATCCGACCAGAAATCCATAATGAAGGACGTATACAAGAGGCTTGAAATAGATCCCAAGATGTATCCGATGAAGCGAATTCAAAATGCGATATCCTCTGCAAAGGATGAGCTGAAGGATGAAGAGGACTACGCAGCGGAAAACAGGGACGACTTCGGAAAAGAAGTATACATCGAGGTTTATCGTGAATACCAGAAGACACTTCGCAAGAACAATTCTATGGATTTTGATGACCTCATCATGAACACGGTCAGACTCTTCAGGGAAAACAAAGAAGCTCTGGAATACTACCAGGAGCGCTTTAAATACATAATGGTGGACGAGTATCAGGACACCAACACGGCCCAGTTCGAGATGATAAGGCTTCTTGCCGGCAAATACAGAAACTTATGTGTTGTGGGTGATGACGACCAGTCGATCTACCGCTTCAGGGGCGCAAACATCTACAACATCCTCGATTTTGAAAAGGAATACAAGGATGCGCTCGTTATCAAGCTGGAGGAAAACTACCGTTCAACAGGAAGAATACTTGATGCGGCAAACGCCGTGATCGCGCATAATACGGAAAGAAAGAACAAGAAGCTCTGGACAGCACACCCCGAAGGCAGCCTTATCAAGTTCAGGCAGCTTGACTCCGCCATATCCGAAGCATCATTTATTGCGGATGATATCAAAACAAAAGTAGGAACAGGCGGATACAATTACGGCGATTGCGCGATCCTTATCCGTACAAACGTACAGAGTAAGGAGCTTGAGGATGCCTTTCGTGTACGTGGCATAGATTATGACCTTGTAAAGGGCTTAAGATTCTGGGATACAAAGGTTATCAAGGATCTTTCAAGCTACCTTCTGACCGTGGCTGACGGCTTAAACGACATGAGAACACTTCGTGTGATAAATGTTCCCAAGCGCGGGATAGGCGCGTCAAGTGTTGAAAAGGCGGTTGTTTTCGGTGCTGTAAACGATATCAGTCTTTTAGAGATCGCGGGAGATGCGATGCGCGTTCCCGGTATGCCCTCAAAGGCAGCCAATGCGATGAAGACATTTTACGATATGATAATGAGTATCCGTGCCGATATGAAAGGGAAGAAGCTGTCTGAAATATTGGACGAGATCATAGAGAAGACCGCATATATGGACTATCTTGTGGGAGAGACTGAAACCAAGGAAAAATACGCGGAGGCGGTTGAATACATCGATAAGCTCCGTGAAACTCTGGACATATACGAGGAAGATACCGATGAGCCGGATCTGGTGGATTTCATGCGTCAGAACGGCGTTGAAGGCAATGCGCTGGATAAGACCGGAGAATCGGATGAAAAGGACAAGGTGCTCATAATGACCATGCACAACGCCAAGGGACTGGAGTTCCCCTGTGTTTATATATCCGGTGCGGAAGACGGCCTGTTCCCCAGCTATATGTCATTAAATTCTGATGATGAGATGGCTGTGGAAGAGGAGAGAAGGCTTTGCTACGTGGCCATCACCAGGGCCGAAAAAGAGCTTATGATAACGGCTGCAAGGCAGAGAATGATAAACGGAGAAACCAGGTATTCCAACGTTTCCCGCTTTATAAGAGAGATCCCCATAGGGCTTATGGATATGAATGTCACCGCAGCACCTGCTGCTCCGAAGGATAAACCGGATTATAACAACCGTGAGATCGCGGCAAGGGCATTTTCCGCTCCGCCAAGCGCACTGTCGCCGGGATTTAAGAAGAGAACACTTCAGGAGCCGCCGAAAGAGCTCAATTACGGTGAAGGCGACAGGGTACTCCACTTCAAATTCGGCACCGGTACAGTTAAGTCCATAGTGTCCGGCGGAAGGGATTTTGAAGTTACCGTGGAATTCGACAGCGGTGAGACCAAAAAAATGTTTGCAGGGTTTGCTAAATTAAAGAAAGTTTGATACAATTAAATCCTAAATTTAAAGTAATGCTTTGGAGGAAACGTTATGGGACGTTATGACTGGTCAAAGGTTGAAGCAGCATTAAAACAGGTTAACACGGTTAAGGGGAATCTGACCGATCTTATCGACAAGCATAAGGAAGCACAGGTTGAGGAAGAAATCGAAGCCCAGAAGAAAAACACCATCCTTATCGTACTTGCAATTGTGGGTTGTGTAGTTCTGGTAGCCGGTATCGTGTTTGCTCTTTGGAAATATTTCACTCCCGATTATTACGAAGATTACGAAGATGATTACGATGACAGATTCGATGATGATTTCTTCGAAGATGAAGACAGTGATGATTTCGTGAAGGAAGCAGACCTCGAAAAGCCTGAAAAATAATAATAATCATGAAGAAAAAAAGTATAATTCGTGAAGGCAAAGTTGTCGGATTGAATTTTCCCAATAAAGGAATCGTCCAAACCGATGATGGTATTTGTGTAGTTAAAAATACCATTCCGGGGCAGACGGTTTCTTTTTTTTCAAAACGTAAAAGAGCGGGAGTGCCTCAGGGTGTTCTGGTGGATATCATAGAAAAATCCGTAATCGAAACACTTGAGGGCTGCAGGCATTTCAGAACCTGCGGAGGATGCGTATATCAGACTGTTCCCATAGAAGAAGAGGATGCCCTTAAGGAGAAGATGGTGAAGGACATCCTTGCTTCTGTTGTCTCAAATTTTCCGGAAAGTGCGGCAGAAGGATATTTTGAAGATATAGTTTCCTCGCCGGTTCATTCGTCATACAGAAATAAGATGGAGTTTTCCTTCGGTGATATGGTAAAGGGCGGTGAGATGTGCCTCGGAATGCACGTCACCGGTCATTTTAATGATGTCGTAACAGTGGATGATTGCAATATTGCTGAAGCTGATATGGTGGAGATTTTAAAAGCCACGCTGGATTTCGCAAAAAAGACCGGTCTTCCGTTTTTAAACAAAAGAAGCCACGAAGGCTATTTCAGGCATTTGCTTGTACGAAAGGGCAGGTACACCGGGGAGATCCTGGTAGACCTTGTGACCACATCACAGTTCGAGCCGGATCTTAATGAATATGTAAAGTCTCTCAACGGTCTTAAGCTTGAAGGAGAGATCGTCGGGATCTTAAACACTCTGAACAATTCTTTAGGCGACGCGGTAATTAATGAGGATACAAGGATTCTCTACGGTCGCGATCATTTTTATGATGAGATTTTAGGGCTGAAATTCCGTATAAATCCGTTTTCGTTTTTCCAGACAAACACGCTGGGGGCAGAAGTCCTGTATAAAAAGGTCAGGGAGTTTGCGGGTGAATTAAATGTAAACACCTTATTCGACCTATATTGCGGAACAGGCACTATCACCCAGCTTATGGCGGACTGCGCAAAAAACGTTGTGGGTGTTGAGCTTGTGGAGGAAGCGGTGGAGGCCGCAAAAATAAATGCCGAGAATAATGGTTTACATAACATAAAGTTTCTTGCCGGAGATGTAGGCGAGATACTAAGTAATTTAGAAGAGCTTCCGGATATGATAATTGTCGATCCTCCCAGAGAGGGGATGACGCCGAAGGCTCTCGAAAAGGTTGTATCCTACGGCGTAAAAAACATAGTCTATGTCTCCTGTAAGATCACGTCCTTAGCCCGCGACCTTCCGGAATTCTTTAAAGCCGGCTACTCTCTTAAGCGTGCCGTTCCGGTAAATATGTTTCCTCGTACAACGGGGGTGGAGACTGTCACTTTGTTAATTAACCAAAATGCAAAAGCGAAGCATCATGTGCGGGTAGGCATAGATGCAGAGGATTACTATAGGATAAAGGATTCCGAGAAGAAAGAGGATGAATAGTAAGAGATATGGTTCGACCGGAATTTGAAAGTATCAAGGACTATGATGAGTTTTGCAAGTACTATTGGTATCGTGAAGAATTGATCGGAATATGCAAGGCTTACGGTCTTAAGTGCAGTGGAAGTAAAATAGAATTAAATGCGGTTATAAAGTCGTATTTCTCCGGTGAAAGGATTTTACCTGAAAAGAAAAAAGTAAAACAGACCAAAGTATATTTGAAAGAGTTAACTCTTAAGACCGGTCTTATTGAGAGTGGCTTCACCTTTGGTAACAGATTTCGGGAGTTCTTTTCCGATCAGACTGGGGTTAAACCGTTCAAATTCAATGTTGATATGGTTGAAACCGTAAAGGTGGTAAAGACTACCGGCGACGAGAGTTTTACTCTTGGTGATCTGCTCGACATTTATTATGGAAAAAAGACTTACGCCCAATATGACAGATCGGCACTTCAATGGAATAAATTCGTAAAAGATTTCTGTAAGGATGAAGCAACAAAGATATATAGCGAACGTTTAAAGGCAGCGGCTGCTCTTTGGAAGATTGTCAGAGAATCGGATATGAAGAAGGAATATTCACATGGGCTGTTCGAAGAATACAAAGACAGAATAACCATACATTAGAGTATTAGGAGGGGAATATGACATCAAGAGATTATTTAAATATACTCCATGTTGCTGAGCGATTAAAGGATACCACGAGACATTGCACTACGAGCAAAAGAAGAGTGGAAAGCGTAGCAGAGCACAGCTGGAGAGTATCGCTTATGGCGATGCTTTTAAGAAATGAGTTTCCTGATATAGACATCGATAGAGTTGTCAGCATGTGCCTTATTCATGATCTTGGAGAGTGTTTTACCGGAGATATCCCGACCTTTAATAAAACGGACTCAGACAGAAACATCGAAGATTCTCTGCTTAATGAGTGGGTTGAGGGCCTTCCGCGGGGGGTATCGGATGATCTGAAAGCACTATATAAAGAAATGGAATCACAGGAAACGGATGAAGCCAGGTTATACAAGGCTCTTGATAAAATCGAAGCACTTATACAGCACAACGAGTCGCCGATTGATACTTGGGCAGAGAATGAGTATGAACTTAACAAAACATACGCATTTGATACGGTTGCTTTTTCTGACTGGCTTACAGATCTCAGGAGCGAAATACTGAAGGATACTCTTAATAAAATAGATTCTGAAAAAACGGATGTCCGGGTTCTGCTTGATAATCTGGATAAAATACATACGACGGAAATGGGAGCTGAAAGGATAAAAAAGAACCTTGCTCTTGACAATGAGGATGTAGTTTTACGGTGTCGTGAAATCATTATGAACGAAAGCGCAGATATAATCCGGCAGGGTAAAAACTGGTATGTCACCTATGACGGATGCAAAATCACCATAAATGCAAAAAGTTATACAATAATTACTGCACATAAGACCAATGGCTGAAGGGGATTGCAGATGGTTAGAGAAGCGAAGCACGAGGATTTGAATGCAATACTTGAACTGTATTTGTTCCTGCACGAAGACAGTATACCTGAAAAGGATGAGCATTTAAGAAAAACATGGATGCAGATAATACAGGATAAGG
>JAILOD010000022.1 GCA_024691015.1 Lachnospiraceae bacterium | reverse complement strand
CCTGCGGTCCGGCGGAGATCTTGACGCAGATGACAAAGATCCACCAGTACTGCATCATGTGCGCTCCCACAACCAGCCAGTATGCTGCGGTTGAGGCATTAAAGCACGGCGAAGATGATGTACTTACGATGAAGGAAGCCTATAACGAGAGAAGGCGCTTTCTGATGCATGAATTCAAGCGAATGGGGCTTCAATGCTTCGAGCCCTATGGTGCTTTCTATGTTTTCCCGTCCATTAAGGAATTCGGGATGACAAGCGAGGAGTTTGCAACGAAGCTGCTTCAGGAAAAGAAGGTGGCCGTTGTTCCCGGAACGGCGTTCGGAGACTGCGGCGAAGGCTTCTTAAGGATAAGCTATGCTTATTCAATAGAGAATCTGAAGATAGCCCTGGGCAGGATAGAGGAATTTATTAACGATTTAAGATCAAAGAAATAAAGCATGAATGAAAAGGTTTTAAAGGTACTCGAATTTGATAAGATAAGGGCGATGCTCGCCGAAAAATGCTATTCGGTTAAGGCAAAGAAAAAAGCACTTGAGACTGAGCCGTTTGGTGAAATGGTTCTTATCGAGCGTGCACAGTCGGAGGTCGAAGAGGCTCTGGGGCTTATCTTTTCAAAGGGAGGCCTTTCCTTCAGCGGAATAAAGGAGACCGGATCTGCCATGAAGCGCGCAAAAAGCGGAGGAATGCTTTCTCCCGCTGAGCTTCTTAAGACGGTGCTTCTTCTGGAAAACACGGAAAGAGTTAAAAATTATCCCGAAGAAGGTCTTGGTGAAAACAGTGTCCTGAGGGACCGTTTTGACTGTCTTACGCCGCTGCCGGAAGTTGTAAGGGCCATCCGCAAATGCGTGATCGACGAAGAGACCATTTCCGACAACGCCTCCGACGAGCTTTTCCATATCCGAAAGAAAAAGAAAAAGGCGGCGGATTCCATACACACGACCCTGCAGGAGCTGATCAGAGGGAAACTCAGGACCTATCTTATGGAGAGCGTTATCACGATGAGGGATAACCGCTACTGCGTTCCCGTGAAGGCCGAGTACAAGGGAAATGTAGCCGGAATGGTTCACGATATTTCATCCACCGGAAGCACGCTTTTTATCGAGCCGGCCGCCATTGTGGAATTAAATAACAACATCCGTGAGCTGGAAGGACAGGAAAAGAAGGAGATCGACAGGATCTTAACCGAGCTGTCCGCTCTTTGCGGAGAGAATGCACATTTAATAGAAAGCAACGAAAAGCTTCTTGTTGAGCTTGATTATATTTTCGGAAAGGCTGAGTTTGCGCTGGAGCTTAACGCAACGAGGCCGGTTTTTAATACAGGGGAGATCATCAGATTAAGGGCGGCACGTCATCCGCTTCTGGATAAGAAAAAAGCCGTTCCCATCGATATTCATCTGGGAGAGGAGTTCGATCTTTTAATCGTTACCGGGCCGAATACCGGCGGTAAGACCGTGGCGCTTAAAACCGTGGGTCTGTTGCAGGTTATGGGCTTAAGCGGCCTGTTCATTCCAGCCGGTGACCGTTCACAGTTATCATTTTTCAGGGAAATCTATGCGGATATCGGGGATGAGCAGTCCATAGAGCAGTCACTCTCCACGTTTTCCTCGCATATGACAAATGTTGTAAATATATTAAAGAACGCGAATATAATGTCGCTGTGTCTTTTCGATGAGCTGGGCGCCGGAACGGATCCGACCGAGGGCGCGGCCCTGGCTGAGGCGGTTTTAAGGTTTTTGCATAAAAGAAGCATCAGGACCATCGCAACTACTCATTACGCGGAGCTTAAGGAATACGCATTAACTACAAACTGGGTGGAAAACGCCTGCTGCGAGTTTGATGTTGAGAGCTTAAGGCCCACCTACAGGATCTTAGTTGGGGTGCCCGGTAAGAGTAATGCGTTTGCGATCTCGGAAAAGCTGGGGCTTCCGGCAAAGGTCATTGAAGAGGCGAAGGGCCTTATGAATGAAGAGGACAAGCGTCTTGAGAAGCTGATGGCGAATTTAGAAGAGAGCCGTCAGGCCGCGGAAAAGGAGCGCAGGGAGATCCTGAAGGAGAGGGAGGATTCCAGACAGCTTAAAGAGCGGCTTCGTGAGAAGGAGCAGAAGCTTGAGGAAAACCGTGAGAAGCTTCTTCAGAAGGCCAAGGACGAGGCGAAGGAGATTTTGTCCGAGGCCAAGAGCACGGCAGATGAGACCATAAAGCAGATGCAGAAGCTGGCGGGCCCGGAGGCCTTAAGGCGTGCGGAGAAGGAAAGAGACCGTATCCGCGAGAACTTAAAGCGCACCAGAAATACGCAGAGCTTAAGTGCGAACGATCCGCTTGGCGTTACGGAATACGGAAATGCACGTGCCAAGGGGCACAAGACACTCAGCGAAAAAGACCTCTCGGTCGGCTGCAGTGTGAAGATCATTTCAATGAATTTAAAGGGTACGGTTAAAACTCTTCCGGATAAAAAAGGATTTCTTACCGTACAATGTGGTATTATAGGGAATAAGGTGCATATTTCGGATCTGGTCCTTACAGAGGAAAAGAGCGCGGGCAGCACTTCAAAGCTCGGCCATACGAAGACCATTTCCGCAGAGCTTATGCTTATCGGGAAAAACTCGGATGAAGCCAGAGCAGAGCTGGAGGCGTATTTAGATGACGCATATCTCTCGCACCTCGGGCAGGTCCGCATAGTTCACGGTAAGGGCTCGGGAATCTTAAGAGATGCGGTGCATGCTTATCTTAAGAAGTGTAAATATGTAGATGAATACAGGCTCGGCGAATTCGGAGAAGGAGACGCCGGAGTCACGATAGTAAAGTTTAAGTAATTAAGTGGCCGTTAAGGCCGCCGAAAGCGGGGTTTTAGTAATGGTAGACAAGCAAAGGGTTTTGATAGTTGATGACGACAATAACATCGCGGAACTGATATCGCTCTATTTTACAAAGGAGTGCTTTGAGACCTGCATCGCCAATGACGGAGAGGAAGCGCTTAAGGCTTTTGACGAGTTTAGGCCGCATCTGATACTTTTGGATCTTATGCTTCCCGGAATGGACGGATATCAGGTTTGCCGTGAGATCCGCACAAAATCACAGGTTCCGGTCATAATGGTAAGTGCCAAGGGCGAGGTTTTCGATAAGGTGCTGGGTTTGGAGCTCGGCGCAGACGATTTTGTCGAGAAGCCCTTTGATTCAAAGGAGCTTGTGGCAAGGGCCAAGGCGGTGCTGAGGCGCTATAATCCTGTTGTTAAAGAAGAGCCCAACACGACCAAGCGCGTGGAATACCCCGATCTTGTTATAAATCAGACCAATTATTCGGTTTTATATTACGGAAAGAGCGTGGATATGCCGCCCAAGGAGCTGGAGCTTCTCTATTTCCTGGCAAGCTCGCCGAACCAGGTGTTTACGAGAGAGCAGCTCCTCGACCACATCTGGGGCTATGAATACATAGGAGATACCAGAACGGTGGATGTTCACATCAAGAGACTCAGAGAAAAGATCAAGGATCACGAGGCCTGGAGAATCTCCACGGTCTGGGGCATAGGTTATAAATTCGAGACCAATTCATGAAGATCAGGAAAACACTCTATTTAAAATTTCTCGGAGCCTATCTTTTATTCGGTATTCTTTGTGTGATAACCATCGGCACGGTCACGGCGAAGCTGACACTGGAGCATCTCACGCGTGAAAAGGCGAATTCTCTGTACAGGGAAGCGTCTCTTGTGAGCCAGCAATACGCTACCCTGATAATGTCGGACAGGGCCGGGGTGGATACGGCAAGGGCGCAGTTAAAGGCGCTGGATACCTATATTTCCTGCCCGATCTGGCTTATGAACAACAGCGGGAAGGTTATTTACAGCACAAGGCAGGCGGACAGCGAGAGCTCGGAGATATATACGGATTTCGATCCAACCTCATCGGGCAGCTATTATATGACGGGCAACTTCTTCGGGGCCTTCCAGGAGGAGACCTTAAGCGTTTTTTCACCGATCACGTCGCGATTTCGGGTTTTGGGATATGTCGTCATCCATTCGTCGATGAAGGATATAATCGCATCCCGTAACGAGATCTTAAATATCAGCTATGTCTCGCTGGGGATCATAATGCTTCTGTCGCTCATCATCATCACAATGTTCACGATAATCGTTTATATTCCGCTGAATCACATTACAAAGGCGGCAGAGGAATATGCAGCGGGCAATATGGAGTACAAGCTCGAGAGCCACGGTCGTGACGAGATGGGATATCTGGCAGGTACGCTGAATTATATGGCCAGCGAGATCTACCGCTCGGAGGAGAACCAGAAGAAGTTTATCGCGAATGTGAGCCACGATTTCAGGTCGCCGCTTACGTCGATAAGGGGCTATCTGGAGGCGATGATAGACGGCACCATCCCGCCGGAAATGCATGAAAAGTATTTAAAGATAGTGGAGAATGAGACCGAGAGGCTGACAAAGCTCACAAACGGCCTGCTGGAGCTGAATTCGTTAAACAGCCGCGGAATGGTTTTAGAGTACACGGATTTCGATATAAACGAGGTTATAAGGCAGACCGCAGAGACCTTTGGCGGTACCTGTATGGAAAAGAAGATTTCGATAGAGCTTATTCTTACGGGTGAAACGCTGTTTGTTCAGGCGGATGTGGGCAAGATCCAGCAGGTTCTGTACAATCTTCTGGATAATGCCATTAAATTTTCACATACCAATTCCATAGTTAAGGTTGAGACCACCGAGAAGAACGATAAGATTTTTGTTTCGGTAAAGGACAGCGGTATCGGTATTCCGAAGGATTCCGTGAAGCTTGTTTTTGACAGGTTCTATAAGACGGATCTTTCCCGTGGTAAGGATAAAAAGGGAACGGGTCTGGGTCTTTCGATAGTTAAGGAGATAATAAGCGCCCATAAGCAGAACATCAATGTTGTTTCCACAGAGGGCGTCGGGACGGAATTTATTTTTACACTTGCAGAATCCAGGACGGAGGAGTAAATGGAAAATAAGGACGATCAGAAGAATACAAAGCCTCAGGGTGAACAGAAAGAATTCATTAAAGAGACTATTAAGGATAAGCCGATAAACAAGAAAAGATATGCCACAAAGATGGTTTTGAACATCCTTCTGGCTGTGGTTTTCGGTATTGTGGCAGCGGTTGTGTTTACGCTTGTCATAAGGCATAACGGTTCTACCGGGCAGAGGCTGAGGACCCACGTGGATCTTTCGGATGAGGTGAGTGATGACACGGCGGCCGTTTCCAATGAAGAGACCGATGGGGTGAGTTTAGATGAGCTCGCAGCAGTTTCTGCCGACGAGGCTGAGCACGAAGATGCCGCTTCTGTTTCGGAGAATGAGACCGGGTCCGAAAATAAGGCGCATACACAGATAATCAACAATAATATCGTTAAAAAGGTTTCGATAAATATCAGTGATTACAAGAAGCTTTACGAAGAGCTTTATGATGCGGCAAAGAGAGCCGAGAAATGTATTGTTACCGTGACGGGCGTATCTTCGGATGTGGACTGGTTTGATAATTCGTTTGAAAACGAGAATAAGGCGAGCGGATTTATTCTGGCCGAGAACGGCAGGGAGCTTTTGATCTTAGTTGACGGAAAGAATATTGAGGGCAAGAGCGATATCAAGGTCAGATTTTCGGATGATTCGGTTTACGAGGGCGTGGCAGGCAATGTAGATCCCAACACCGGGCTTATGATAGTGGGCGTTGAGCTGGAGTCCATCAGTGATGATACCATGCGTGAGATTAAGAGAGCGAGCCTTGGTAATTCGAATTCAGATTTCATCCTGGGTGAGCCGGTTATTGCGATCGGAAGCCCTATCGGTTCCAATTCTCTGGCATATGGTTTCGTGACATCGGCAAGCGAGCCTATTTCGATGGTTGACAGAGAGGTTAAGCTTATTAAGACGGATATTTATGGAAGTACCGATGCTTCCGGAGTTATCGTGGATTATAACGGTACGGTTCTGGGTGTTATATGTAATGGCGTCGGCACCACAACAGGGGCGGACAATCTGATAAATGCGTATTCGATCTCGGATCTGAGAAGTACGTTGGAGAAGCTTTCGAACGGTTCAGCTCTTTCCCGTATGGGTATTTACGGTACGGATGTGACCGAAGAGGCTGAGGATGCTGGTGTTCCGTTTGGCGCATATGTTAAGCGTACGGTTATGGACGGTCCCGCAATGAATGCAGGTATTCAGAACGGGGATGTTATCACGAAGATCGGTACCAAGGAGATTACCTGTTTCTCCGATTACCAGAAGGCGATCGAGGCGGCACAGCCGAATGATGAGATCGTTGTGACGGTTATGCGTTTTGCCCGCGGGGAGTACCAGGAAATGTCATTTGATGTAACTTTGGATATTTTAGAAAAGGTGGATTAAATAATGAAGTATTTAGCGGATCTGCACGATGGCGATCATATCAACGATGTTTATCTTATTAAGACAAAGCAATCGGCGGTTACAAAAAACGGCAAGCCTTACGATAATCTGACTATTGCCGATAAGAGTGCTTCCCTGAATGCCAAGATCTGGGAGCCGAATTCCGGCGGGATCGAGGAATATGAGGAGCTTGATTATGCATTTCTTACGGGCGATGTTTCAAGCTATCAGGGTGCACTGCAGGTTTCCGTAAAGAGGCTTAAGGTGGCGCACGAGGGCGAGTTTGATCCCGCGGATTATGTGCCGGTGAGTGCTAAAGATGTGGATTCGATGTTTAAGCAGCTGATGCAGTTTATTGAAGGTGTTAAGAATCCTTATCTGAATCTTGTTCTGAAGAAGTTTTTTGTTGAGGATGAGGCGTTTATTAAGAAGTTCAAGTCGAATTCGGCGGCAAAGATGATCCATCACGGCTTTGTCGGCGGGCTTTTGGAGCATACGCTTTCGGTGACGAGGCTTTGCGATTATTATACGAAGGCTTATCCGGCGCTGAATCATGATCTTCTGATCACGTCGGCGATATTGCACGATATCGGTAAAACCCGCGAGCTTTCGGCGTTTCCGATGAATGATTATACGGATGAGGGCCAGCTTATGGGGCATATCGTGATCGGCGCGGAGATGATCGCTTTTAAGATTGCGGAGATTGATGATTTTCCCGTGCAGCTTAAGAGTGAGCTGATACATTGTATTCTTGCGCATCATGGTGAGTATGAGTACGGCTCTCCGAAGAAACCGGCGCTTATGGAAGCTATGGCGTTGAACCTGGCTGATAATACCGATGCGAAGATGGAGACGATGACTGAGCTCTTTAATGCGAATGTTGGCAAGTCCGGCTGGCTTGGCTACAACCGCCTGATGGAAAGCAACGTAAGAAAAACCGGGGAATGGTGATCCCCGGTTTTTTGATCTGTTTCTCTTCCTTAGCCAACACTCTCTTAGCCAATCACCCCCACCCCGGCCGGCCCGGTTGCCTCCCCACCACAATCTTGGCCGATAATGTAAAGCATTGGTTCTCATCAAAGACCCAGGTTGTATCAAGAAAAAGATGCGTAGGGATACGCAAAATAATCCTTATCCGGTTTAATTAACACCCATCAGCAGAAAAGCATTTGTCAAGGCTGCGCTTGTCGCACCCGTAGGGCTTAGGCCTTGACAAATGCTTTTCGGCTGATAATATCTCCAAAAGCCGGATAAGGATTTTAATATTTAAGAATCTTGTTGACTTTGCAATTCACGCGGGTTATCATATCAAAAGTCGGATATGCATATGCGAGTCAGGGCGTTCGCCCGATGTTTCCCAGGAATTGTTTGTATAGAAAATGCTAATGTTTTATAATTAATCTTGATACAACGTTCATTTCTCATTTAACACATCACCGCGTATGAATATTCGGAAATATTTATACGAAAGGATGATTAAATGAAAACAAAAGACGTAACAACGAAGGCGTATCTGGAAGAGCCAACTCGCTTTGCAGATGCATTTAACTATTACCTTTTTAACGGGGAACAGGTAATAGACGCTGCGAGTTTAAGGGTTAAAGATCCGGAAGAACTGATCTTTGCCGGCAAGGGCCGGGCGTATCAGAAGTTCAGGGACATCCTGAAAAGCTGCGTTATCAAGCAGGATGATGAAAACACGTATGTTTTGCTCGGGATTGAAAACCAATCGGACATCCATTATGCGATGCCGGTGCGGAACCAGCTTTATGATGCGCTGAACTATTCCGAGCAGGTGAGCAAACAGGGTGAAGAAAACAGGAAAAACAAGGCCAGTTTATCAAGTGAGGAGTTTTTATCGGACTTCAGAAAGACTGATAAACTCACTCCGGTGATCACATTGGTGATTTATTGGGGCGATAAGAAATGGGATGCGCCGAGGAGCTTGTCGGAGATGTTTTCTCCTATCGATCCGAGAATTCAACCATTTATCAATGACTATAAAATAAATCTGATAATCCCATATGAAATTGATGATTTTGAGAAATTCAGCACGGAATTGGGTGATGTGCTGGAAATCATCAAGAGACAAAAGGAAGAAAATCTTGTTGACAGCCTGATCCGGGAAAAGGGACTTGAATGGACTATGAGCCGGACAGGCGTCGATGTTATCAATGAGTTTACGAAATCAAATATATCAACAAAATCGCAGAAAGGAGAAAAGATAAATATGTGCAGAGCATTTGAGGTTTTGGAAGAACGGGGGATGGAGAAAGGTTTAAAACAAGGAATAGAAAAAGGAATTGATAAACACCTTATAGAACTTATATGTAAAAAACTGGTGAAGGGGAAGGATGTACGTACTATTGCTTCAGAGGTCGAAGAATCTGAGGACTATGTTTCAGGAATAGTGAAGATAGCGTCTGCATATGCCCCGGAATACAATACAGAGAAGATATTTGAAGCATTTTATAGAAATAAGGCAGAAAAGATAAGTTAAGAAGGCAATTCTGAAATCCTTATTCGACTTGTAGTATTTAATCAGCGACTGTCTTTTGGTCAAGGCCAGAGCCCTTCTGGTGCGCTGCGCGCAACCTTGACAAAAGGTCTGCCGCTGATTTTTTGTAATTAAGCCAAATAAGGAATTTTTGTCGTTGCTGCCGACATATATGATGGCGGGAAGAGATATGATAGGCCCGCGGGGGGCGAGGGAGCCTGGCGGGTCGACTTTTGGAGGAGGGGTGAGAGTGTTGGTAGGCGCGAGGATCAAGTTAAGGTCTTCCGGGCCGACTGAGCGAAGCGCCGAAGAGGGTAGAGTAGGCCCGCAGGGGCAGTAGA
>JAILOD010000315.1 GCA_024691015.1 Lachnospiraceae bacterium | reverse complement strand
CCTTATGAATATACCGATACTCTTGTTTATTCGGGCTTTACAAAAAAAGAGGCTGAACAGACCAACATCTATGAGGTTCTGGGTGCTGATGCGGATATATCCCGCTATATCAAACACGGCGGCTTTAATAACAAGGAGTATCCCAACTGTATAGACCCTGCACTCTTTACGGATAAGGACGGGAAGATATGGATGACCTACGGATCCTGGTCGGGCGGAATTTTTATACTGGAGATCGATCCGGCTACCGGCCTTCCGATATTCCCCAAAGATGATCCGGCGGCGGATCCCTATTACGGCTATCACCTGATCGGAGGAGAACATCACGCCGTTGAAGGTCCGTTCATAATCTATTCACCCGAAAGCGGATACTATCATCTGTTTGTTTCCTATGGAAATCTTCAGGCAAACGGAGGATATCAGATAAGACAGTTCAGAAGTGAATCTCCTACGGGGCCTTTTGTTGACCCTTCGGGAAAGACTTTAGATGACGAGGATGATTTTATGAATTACGGGCTTAAGATGATGGGAAATTATACGCTTCCCTCACTTGCCGTAACATATATGGCTCCGGGCGGACAGTCGGCCTTTGTTGATAAGGACGGAGATTACTGTCTCACCTATCATCAGCGTTTCTCCGATAAGGGCGAGTATCACGAACCCAGGGTTCACAAGATGTTTCTTACCGAGGACGGATGGTTTACAGCCTCTGTATTTGAGACAAACACAGACGCTCTTTCGGAAAAGGGATATAAAACAAAGGATATCTCCGGAAGATTTTATATCTTAAACCACGGTCTTGATGTAAGCGATGCGGTCCATGAATACGAAGAAGCCACGTTTGCAAACGGTGAATTTAAGAGTGAAAGCTTTAATGGAAAATATGAAGTAAAAGACGGTACATCTTTTATAACTTTGACTACCGATGATGGTACTTATCAGGGTATAATAGAAGAAATGACCGACGAGTCGAAAAATGAAGTACTCACTATATCGGCGGTGGGAGACAACAACGAAACCATATGGGCTGTCAAATATAAATAAAGCCTGCCCGGTAAAATAAACACGAAACTGCATTATATTTAAGGAGGATCAGTATGGCAAAACTGCACATCAACGATGACAAAGCCTGCGGACGTATCGCACCCGAAATCTACGGACATTTCTCGGAGCATCTGGGACGTTGTATTTACGGCGGTATATATGTAGGAGAAGATTCGGACATCCCGAATGTAAACGGAATGAGAAAGGATGTTGTTGAAGCACTTAAGGAGATAAGGATCCCTGTACTTCGCTGGCCCGGCGGCTGCTTTGCGGATGAGTATCACTGGAAGGACGGAATAGGTCCGAAGAATAAGCGTAAGAAGATGATCAATACCCACTGGGGCGGAGTTGTGGAGGACAACAGCTTCGGAACACATGAGTTCTTTGAGCTTGTAAAACAGCTGGGCTGTAAGTCCTACGTAAACGGAAATGTGGGCAGCGGGACCGTTCAGGAAATGTCGGAATGGGTTGAGTATATCACCTTTAACGGTGTTTCTCCGATGGCCGATCTCAGAAAAGAAAACGGACATGAAGAGCCCTGGAAGATAGACTATTTCGGAGTGGGAAACGAGAACTGGGGCTGCGGCGGAAATATGCGTCCTTCATATTATGCTGATCTCTACAGACGTTATCAGACATATGTAAGAAATTACGATCCCAAGACTCCTATCATGAAGATCTGCGGCGGGCCGAATATTGACGATTATCACTGGACAAAGACAGTCCTTGATACCTGCTATGATCATACAAAGCCCGAGTTCCATGGCTTTATGGACGGTCTTTCATTGCACTACTATGTACATCCCGAAGGCTGGGATATAAAGGGAAGTGCAACTGACTTTGATGAGGCAGCCTGGTACAAGACCCTTGGCAAGGCTCTGTTTATGGATGAGCTTGTTACCCGTCACGGTAAGATCATGGATCAGTACGATCCCGAGAAGAAGGTAGGAATGATCGTGGATGAGTGGGGCACCTGGTATACCGTTGAACCCGGCACAAATCCCGGCTTTCTTTATCAGCAGAATACGGTTCGTGACGCGCTTGTTGCAGGTATCACCCTTAATATCTTCAATAAGCACTGCGATCGTGTTAAGATGGCAAACCTGGCACAGATGGTCAATGTACTTCAGTCGGTACTTCTTACGGAAGATGCGGCTATGGTTAAAACACCTACATATCATGTTTTCCATCAGTATATGTATCATCAGGGCGCAGAGCTTCTTGATTCTGCAGTAACCGGAATCGGCGAGATCGAATCCGGAGACTGGAAGGTTCCTGAGCTTACCGAATCCGTATCTCGCGGTGAGGATGGCATTGTGACCGTTACTGTAAATAATCTGTCAGTTAAGGACAGTAAGACGCTTGATATAAGTTTTGCATCCGGAGCATATGAGGTTGTGGATGCAAGCATAGTTACAGGTGATATCCATGCGCATAACACCTTTGATGATCCGGAAACGGTTAAGGAAGAAAAATTCACTGCCTATAAGAGCGCAAACGGTGCGATAAGTGCCGACCTTCCCGCAGGAAGCGTTACAATGCTCAGATTAAAGAAGGCATGACAGATCAGAGGATCTGCAGGCAGTGTGATATACTCTCAAAGCTGCCGGAGGATGTTGCATCATACGCAATAAAACTTTTTGAGCTGCTCCCTATGGCCGAAAGGGCGGAGGAGGAGCTCATGCAAAAGAGGCTTTCGGTATGTAAGGAATGTAACCGAAGAGAGCAGAGCACCTGCCTTGAATGCGGATGTTACATAGAGATGAGGGCAATGAAAAAGAATGATAAGTGCCCCAAAAAGAAATGGTAATAATGCAGGATTAAAAATCGCCGGACCGCGTGGTATTTCACACGTGGTCCGGCGTTTTATATTTGGGATAATATCGGACCGGCCGGTTTATCCGGCAGGTACATAGTTAAGACTTACCTTAATGTCCTGAGCATAATTGCCGAAGGTGCTTCCGAAGATCGTAAGGCCTCCGACGTGTTCGGCATCCTTTTTGATCTCCATACGAAATTTTAATTTGCTCTTATAATCGAGGTCAAAATCATTCATGGAAACATCGGATATCTTAAGGCCGTCGATAAATGTACCTTTTTTATTTATGACGATCAGCTTTAAGAGGCCGTATTGATTCCAGTTCGGGAACCACCAGTCGGGGGTAAAAATTCCTCTTACATCACCAAAGTCACCCGGGGAAGTCCAACTGCCTATCTCTTTGTCATTTAAAGAAAAGGTTATATCCGAAGGCCATACACTGTTTACACCGGGAGCCTCGGAGGAGAGTTCCGCACTTATCATGATCTGGGTGATCTTCTGTCCGGCGGGAATAAAATTAGGGATCTCGTATTCTACGTAACCCTTCGTAAACCATAGAATATCAGCATTATAGCGGTTGGGATGCGCAAAGTAACGGGTATCATCCACCTCGCCGATAAGTGATTCGTTTGTGGCAATTCCACAGGTGGGATATACCTTGTAATCACTGTAATGCCCTACCTTAATATCTGCGCTATAGACATTTTCAATCTCTTCTTCCGCCTTGAGATCGATGAGTATTTTATCGAGTCGAAGAGAACAAAGCTTCTGGTTTCCATGTGCTGCCTTTTCATTGGTGATAACAAGAAGACCGCTGTTTTCGAGTTTTTTAACGTGACCGGTAAGAGCACCGTTGGTTATATTGAGCTCGGATGCGATCTCGTTCATATTCATCTGTTTTTTCTTAAGTAAAAGCTTGATGATCGAAATTCTAATATCCGAGCCAAGTACCTTGAATAATTCAAGCCCTTCATCTATGGATGTGATGTGGATCATATTAAATCCTCCATTAGTTTAGATTGATCTCAACCCATTATAATATAAAAAATCGGACTGATGTAGTCATTATTATAAATATAGCAATAATATTTTAGATAAAATTTAAAGAAAGCGATGAAATTTAATAAATGGGTAAATCCGATCAAGTAAGTGAGCATATTTATGTGATAGTTATGTAAATTTAATACATATTGGGGTTTACATAATTATCAAAATTGTTAAATATATAAAAAGATAAAAAATGCGGTAAAATAGAGCTCTTTTGCGTTGACAAACGGGAGTTTAAGTGATAATATTTGGAGCGAACGTAACAAAATTGTAACAAATTGAGGAAAACAGCATTTAATGAGAAAAGATATAAAAACAAAAATTACAGCACTTGGTTTAACAGGGGCGATAATTTTATGTTCGGTACCGGTAACTCCTGTTTTTGCCAAAAACAAGATGGAGGATCTGCCCGTAGCAGGTATTGCGAGAGCCTTGGATGAAGGAAAGTCCGTAACTGCGATAAGAGCGGAGCAGGTTAAGAAGACGGGCACCGCAGGCAGTTCATATGTGCCCAGTGTCGTTGCTGCTTCTACAGATGCCTCTATAGTAAAGAAGGATACGAAGAGCTTCGGAGGGTTAAATGTATACGCCGCAGAACCTCAAGCGGAAACAGAGACCACTACAGAAAGCTATGAAGATGCAATAGTAATAAACGACACACCCGACAGCGAAGAAATAGAAGAAATGGTTACCGCGGGTGCAGGTGCCAAGGTAGAAGATAAAAAGGAAGAAGAAAAGGTAAACACCGTTTCGGCGGATGATATATCAAATCTTACGGCAGGCTCGGAATCAAAGGTTGAAGCCAGCGAAGAAGACGGAAAGGTAAGTCTGGTTGATGCCGTTACAGCTGCAGAGCATATAGATACCGAGGATTTTACAAATCTTGTTATTGCCAGGGTTAACGATTATGTGAATGTTCGTTCAATGCCTACAGAGGACAGTGAGGTAGTCGGAAAGCTCTACAACAAATCAGTCGGAGACCAGCTCGAGGATGCAGGCGACTGGGTTAAGATCAAATCAGGCAATACGGTCGGATACGTTAAAAAGGAATATGTGGTTACGGGTGATGAGGCCAAAAAGCTTGCCAAAGAGGTAGGTACAAGAATGGCCAAGGTTATAACAACAACCCTTTACGTTAGAAAAGAAGCTTCAAAGGATTCGGAAGTTATCGGTATGGTTCCCATGGACGACGTGCTTACCGTTTCCGAGGAAACAGACGAATGGATCAAGGTATCCGTCGAAGAAGGTGACGGTTACGTCAGCGCTGAATTTGTCAGACTGTTCACTGACTTCGTAAGAGCAGAGTCCAAGCAGGAAGAGGAAGCCCGTCTCAAGAAGGAAGAGGCTGAGAGAGAGGCAGCAAGAAAGGCAGCTGCAGAGGCTGAGAAGAAGAATAAGAAGAAGCAGTCATCTTCGTCAGGTAAGTCTTCATCCTCGTCAGGTAAGTCCTCATCCGGCGGTTCAGGATATTCGGCTTCAGGTTCGGGTACAGGTGCTTCGGTTGCAAATTATGCATTACAGTTTGTCGGTAATCCTTATGTATATGGTGGTACATCACTTACAAACGGTGCTGACTGCTCAGGTTTCGTAATGAGTGTATACAGGAACTTCGGTGTATCGCTTCCTCACTCCTCCGGTGGAGACAGGAGTGTAGGTTCCGCAGTACAGGGTGGACTTTCCAATGCACAGGCCGGTGATATCGTATGTTACTCAGGTCACGTTGGTATCTATATAGGAAACGGACAGATAGTACACGCATCAACAGCCAAAACCGGAATCAAGGTTTCAAACGCAAACTACAGATCGGTTCTTGCAGTAAGGCGTATCTTCTAAGTAAAAACAGCTTTAAACAAAAGGCCTGTCCCGAGATCGGGGCAGGCCTTGATGGTTTTATAAATGGAGAATCTGAATGAAAAAAAAGACGGGTCTTGTGATATTTATAATTTTTATGGTTATAATGTGTTTTCTGAAAACCAGGGAATGCGATGAAATATATATTGATTTCAACGCAATCAAGGTTTATGCGGAAAATAAGGATACATCGCAGGGCGTAATAAGTATTAAAGCCAAAGATATCACAGGAGAGAACGGACATTTTGCAACATCATCGTCTTATGATATTCCGCGTGGGAAGTATGAGATAGCCGTAGAATACGAGACAGATGAAGATCTTATAATGGTGATAAAGGACGGGGAGCTTGATAATTCAGGATATGTTCTGACGGCCGATAAGCAGAAGGAAGTAATAGCGTTCGAAAGTTATTCCGAGATAAATGATTTTAAGCTTGAATTCTACGGGAAAGACAGTGGCAGTATAACATTAAAGAATGTGGATATCAGGTCGGATTCTCTCTTATATACCGATCATATCTGGTTCACGCTTCTTTTGATAGCAATGGCAATATTCTGTCTGTATTATTACAGGGATAAGAAACCTGATCCTGAGGTTCTTATCTGTCTTGTGGCGGTATTGGTCTGTTCCTATCCGCTGTTTGATACCGGCCTTATAAGAGGCCATGATACCATCTTTCATATGATGAGAGTTGAGGGCATAAAGGATGCGTTAAGAAGCGGTCAGTTTCCGGCCGTGATCTATCCGGAGGATGCCTATAAGCATGGCTATCTCGGGACACTTTATCCCAATCTGTTTCTTTATATTCCGGCACTTATGAGGCTTGCAGGTATATCCGCACTGAATACATACAGGGCAAGCTTTGTTATAGTCAGTATCTGTTCGTTTATCAGTGCATATTACATGGGCTCGGTTATCGTGGGAAACAGGAAGGGTGCGATCATTTCAGCAGTGCTTTTTACTCTGGCTCCGTTCCGTATTATAGATATGTATTACAGGTCTACACTGGGCGAGACTATAGCGCTGATTTTCTTCCCGCTTGTGATCGCAGGGCTGTACAACATAACGGTCGGAAACAGAAACTGGCTTCCGTTATTTATCGGGATGAGCGGCCTTATCGAATCTCATATTCTTTCCGCGATCTTCGGAGGAATAGTCTGTTTTGCAGTCTGTCTTGTTTTTATCGTAAAACTGTTTAAGGAAAAAAGGATCATTGAACTTATAAAGGCTGCGGTTTTTTCACTTGTCTGTAACCTGGGATTTTTTGTCCCCTTCTTTTATTACAGGGCGCAGGATCTTCAGCTTGACGATACCATAAGAAGGTTCAATCCGGCTAATGAAGCACTGCCTCTGGCAGATATTTTTAAAAGCCTTCCGGAGCTGCTCACGGATAAGGATGACAGCCTGTTAAGAAATGATATGGTGCCCGTACTCGGCATTGTAGGGCTTGCCTGCCTGATACTTATGGTGGTTTATCTGATTTATTCAAAAGAAGAAAAGGACAGAAAAGTGTTCGCGGGTACACTTTTTACCGTATCTATATTGTTTATATATGTTGCATCTACCCTGTTTCCCTGGAGAACGGCAGAAAAGATAGAGCCGCTATTTTACCAGCTGGTGCTTTTGGAGCATCCCTGGAGGCTTTTCGGAGTGGTGATAGTGGTTGGTGCGCTTGGAACGGCCCTCTCTCTCGAGAAAACCTCCTGGTTTAAGATGAATCAGACGGTGACAGGCGTGGGACTTCTTGCGCTTCTTATAATAGCCCTGGTGCCTCAGATGGATATATATATGAACAGACCTGTAAATATTAAGGAGACTACGGGTAATACTGCATATTCCTATAATGTTGATTATATGCCGCATAATTTTAAGAATATGGATACGTTGAAGGAAGATGTTACATATACCGCAGACGATGGTGTACAGGTCGACAAATATGTGAAAAACGGATTGTCGGTAAGCTTTGAATATAAAGGGGCAGGAAGTGTCAGGATACCGCTTCTTTATTACCGGGGTTATTATGCGAGGAACGAAAGGGGAGAAGCGCTTAATATCAGAGAAAGTGACATTGGTACCGTTGAGATCCTTCTTCCGGCTTATAGTGAAAGCGGAAGCGTGACGGTGGGCTTTGAGCAGCCCCTGATCACTTATATTGCGTTGATCATTTCGCTGATCGGTGTGGTAATTGTGTCCTACATTTCGTTTTCAAATCGTGCATCTGCTGCGGGCAAACAAAAGAAAAAGGCAGAATAAGGCGATTTATAAGGTAGAACGGGAGCGGTTTAAACACCGTTCCTTTTTGATTGTATTTACAATTGATTTCGACTTATTTTGATGATTTTGACCTGAAAATAAAAATGCACAAATTTTCAAAAATCAAGAGAGAATTTTACGAAAAAAACAAAAAAGTTATCCACTAATTTATTAATGAGAAAATCAAGAAAATGGACTTATACACTAAGTTATCCACTTTATCCACAAAGTTTATAAAATTTTTAGAAAGTCTTTATGGAAACTTGCCGAACAAAGGTTTTGTTCGAAAGTCATAAATAACTCACGTCATTGATCAAAATCATAAATATCCGTTGACAAATGAATTGTCAGAATACCTTTTGAAATGTCTGACAGAAGATGATATATGTATGTCAGTGAATTGCAGAAACCCGCATTTTATGCAGAAATTTGAGACTTTATATCAAAATCATTGATTGTTTGACAATGAATACAAAAATTTCAATTAATTGTAACAATATAGTATGATTTGAAATAGAAAAATGGTATATTAGTTTTACGATAGTAAGACTTGAAAAGGAGGAAAATCACTATCGAAAACAGGTGAATGGGCCAAGGACCCGTGTCATACTACTATGGGGACACTCATATAATAAGGAGAAGGCAAATGAAGAGAAAGAAAAAACTGGTATTGGACATTATGCTGCCGGCTATCATTGGGGCTATCATCATTGCCGTGATTTTAACAGCAGTTGGGGCAGTCGAGATCAGAAAGACTTATTTAACCATGATCTCTGAAGAATTATCGGCAACCGCATATCATCTATACGATGAGCTTATGAACGAGTATGCCGGTGACTGGGGCTTAAATGAACAGGGAGCGCTTATGAAGGGGCCTTTATCTGTCGGGAAAAAGCTTCAGGAACAGTTAGATGAGATTCATTCTCACACAAATATCGATTATACGATATTTATAGGAAAAACAAGAATACTGACAACCCTGATGAGAAAGGGTACCAATGAAAGGATAGTGGGTACCGATGCATCGGATGCTGTTGTAGCTGCAGTTCTGAACGGCGGAAATGAATATCTTGCGGAAAACATAAAGATAGAGGGTAATACATATTACGGTTATTATCTGCCGCTGAAGAATTCAGACGGTTCGATCGTAGGTATGCTGTTTACAGGAAGGCATTCCGAGGATCTGAACGCCCACATAAGGTCGGTCTGCATACTAATGGTGGTCATTGCTCTGGTTCTTGTTCTTGTAATGCTTGGAATAGCTATGTATCTGATAAAAGTCAATTCAGTTACGGTCAATTCGATCGTTAATACACTCTCAGAGCTTGCAGACGGTAATCTTGGAGTAGAGATAGACGATAAAATCCTCGCCCGTAAGGATGAATTGGGTACTATTGCGGAAAAGACCAGAGATCTTGACGAAAAACTGATAGATATCATATCAACTACCAAGAGCCTTTCCGAAAGGGTAAGCAAATCCGGCGATGAGCTTTCAATGTCGGCGAATCAGGCAGCGGAAGCATCCTCTCAGGTTACAGAGGCAGTCGATGAGATCTCAAAGGGTGCTGTATCTCAGGCTGAAAGTGTTCAGAATGCAGCTGCCGATACGTCAAGAATGGGCGTGGATATAGAGGGTATCACGGATGGTGTGCAGGAACTGAACGGGTTTACCGGAAGTATGGATACCTCCTGTGAAAATGCAATGCAGGCACTTAATCTTCTGCTCAAGCAAAATACAAATACTGTCAATTCGATGAAGGTTATCGATGATCAGATCCACTCCACAAATGATGCGGTAAGGAATATTGCCGAAGCATCGGATCTTATTACAAATATCGCCGAACAGACAAACCTTCTTGCACTTAATGCCTCCATTGAGGCGGCAAGAGCCGGTGAGGCAGGTAAGGGCTTTGCCGTAGTTGCAACGGAGATCGGTTCTCTTGCTAATCAGTCACAGGAAGCAACCGTTAAGATCAACGATATTGTCAACAAGCTTATAGAGGAATCTGCAAAGAGCGTACAGACTATTGAGGATCTTAACAAGGCATTTGAGCTTCAGAATAAGCAGCTTGATTCCACCAAGAATGATATGACCAGCATGGAAGAAGGCGTAGGTCATGTTACCGATAGCTCTAATGACATAGACGCTAAGGTCGGGCATCTTAATACTGCGAAGAATGACCTTATATCCATAATAGATGACCTGTCGGCTATTTCCGAACAGAATGCGGCTTCGGCGGAGGAAACCAACGCATCCATGCAGGAGCTTCATGCAACCTTCGAGGTTATAAGCCACGAAGCTGTTGAGCTTCAGGAGCTTGCAAAAGAATTGAATGAAGAAATGGAATACTTCAAGATTTAATATATGACTGATAAAAACAGAATTAAAGGAGCCTGCATAATAGCGGTTATTATCCTGATCCTGGGAGTAATATTTTTTCTGGCAAAGGACACGCTGATAGTATTTTTGAAGGATCCCGAGGCTATAAGAAAATGGGTTGCCGAAACGGGAATATGGTCTTATCTGGGCTTCTTTTTAATAGTAGTGCTGCAGGTATCCACAATAGTGATCCCCGGAGGGGTTACGCAGATCGCCACGGGATACGCATTCGGAGCCGTTAAGGGTATTCTGATATGTGCTCTCGGTTCGGTTGGCGGCAGTATGATAAATTATTTTATAGGGAAAAGGTTCGGTGTAAAACTGGTAGAACTGTTCGTCTCTGAGGAGACCATGAAGAAATTGGACTTTTCAAAAAGCCGTAAGAAAAGGGTGCTGATGTTTGCTCTTTATGTTCTTCCGGGTGCGCCCAAGGATGTGATGTCGTATTTTGCGGGCGTTGCGAACGTGGGATGGTGGAAATGGATGCTTCTAACCTTTTTCGGAAGATTTCCGAGTGCGATCCTCTCGGTATACAGCGGTGACGCACTTCAGGGAGGTAATTATAAGGCGGCGATCATTGCAATAATTATTATGATAGTGCTTGGGATAATAGGCAAGCTGGTATATGACAGGCTGTCAGACAAGGCATAATAAAACTCCGTCATTCGGGTCAAGCCCGGGTGACGGAGTTTTATTTTTTTTATCGCAGAGCCGCCGAAAGGAAAAATGTCGGCTGAAGCCGACCGGCGGCTCGCTTATCGAGTAGGGTGCGATTACATCTTCCCTACTCGATTTTATATATTATTATTTTTTCAGCAGATCCCTGATCTCGGTCAGGAGCTTTTCTTCGTTTGAAGGCTCTGCAGGAGCTGCAGCTTCTTCTTCCTTTTTCTTTGTAAGTGCTTTCATCTTGTTGAGTGCTTTTACAACAAGGAACAGAACAAAGGCCAGGATCAGGAAATTAACTATAGCCGAAATAAAGTTTCCGTAGGGGATGACTGCGCCGCCAACGGTGACGGAAAGAGATGCAAAGGAATCCGCACCTACAAAAATGCCGATGACGGGCATAAGGATATCTGCCACAAGTGAATCAACAATAGCCTTGAATGCGCCGCCTACGATAACGCCGACTGCCATATCCATTACATTGCCGTTCTGAATGAATTCACGGAATTCCCCAAAAAAACCGCCAACTTTTTTAGTTGTATCTTTTAAATTGTCGTTCATGAAAAACCTCCTTATTGATAGTGTTCAAAAGATGTGTATATTATAGCAGAGCTGAAATTATAAAAAAAGAGTAAAATCCCGGTATTTGTCAATCACGAGACACGCACAGGCAGCGTGGCTGCGGACCTTTACACCGGGCAGCCGGCACTTTGCCCATCGCCGAAGGCGATCTTGTCTGGGCAAAGTGCGTTATAATTCAAAGGGCTGTAAGACCGCTGAATTATACTAAAATCTTGACGTGAGGATACTTGAATGATACGATATTTCACGAAAAAATGTATAAAAAAGGAGAGTATAAATATGTATGGTACGTTTTGGGCGTTGGTGCCGCCTCTTGTAGCTATAGCACTGGCACTTATTACCAAAGAAGTTTACAGTTCGCTGTTTATCGGTATTCTTGTAGGCGGACTGTTCTTCTCCAATTTCAATTTTGAGATCATGATGCAGCATATTTTCCAGGACGGAATGGTTGCAGCGCTTTCGGATTCCTATAATGTAGGTATCCTGCTGTTCCTGGTTTGCTTAGGCATTATGGTTGCACTTATGAATGAAGCGGGCGGGTCTGCAGCCTTTGGTAAATGGGCATCGGAACACGTTAAATCAAGGGTTGGAGTTCAGCTTGCAACAATGTTTCTGGGAATTCTTATCTTTATAGATGATTATTTCAACTGTCTTACAGTCGGAAGTGTTATGCGTCCTGTAACCGACAGAGCAAAGATTTCCAGAGCAAAGCTGTCATATCTTATAGATTCTACGGCTGCTCCCATCTGTATCATTGCTCCCATATCCTCATGGGCTGCTGCAGTATCGGGTTTCGCTCCCGAGGGAACAAACGGTCTTCTGCTTTTTATAAAGGCTATTCCCTATAATTATTATGCTATTCTTACAATAATAATGATGCTCTGTCTTACTCTTTTCAAGATGGATTACGGTCCGATGGCCAGGTATGAGGCTGATGCACTGCTTGGAAAGAATGAAGATGCCGATGAAGAGGGCAGGATCAAGGGTGAAGGAGACGAGGATAACAAAAAAGGCAAGGTTATAGATCTTGTATTCCCGATAATTCTTCTTATAGTAGCCTGTGTTGTAGGTATGATCTATACCGGAGGCTTTTTCAGCGGCACCGGTTTTGTTGATGCTTTTGCCAATTCGGATGCTTCGGTTGGACTGGTGTACGGTTCATTCTCAGCCTTATTCATTACGATAGTTTATTACTTTATCAGAAGGATACTTCCTTTTGAGGGATGTATGAACTGTATTTCAAAGGGCTTTATTTCAATGGTTCCGGCTATTACCATTCTTACGCTTGCCTGGACCTTAAAGGCAATGACCGATTCTCTCGGCGCTGCGGAATATGTATCCGGTGTAATCGCAAACAGTGCGGATTCATTCCTTTCATTCCTTCCGGCCATCATTTTCGTTATTGCTATTTTCCTTGCTTTTGCTACAGGAACAAGCTGGGGTACATTCGGTATCCTGATACCCATTACACTTAAGGTTTTCTCAATCGAGAGCGGAGATCCTCTTGCGATCATGTGCGTTTCAGCCTGTATGGCAGGTGCGGTTTGCGGAGATCACTGCTCACCTATTTCGGATACAACTATCATGTCATCGGCCGGTGCGGGATGTAAGCATATCATCCACGTGTCAACGCAGCTGCCTTACGCCATTACCTGTGCGGCTGTAAGCTTTGTTGCATTCGTGATAGCGGGCATTGTCAAGAACACTGCGATCTGCCTGATAATCGCCGCAGCTTTAATGGTTGTTACGATGATAGTGCTTCATTCGGCACTTAATAAAAAGCAGGCTAAAGCTTAATAAAGCTTAAAAAGATTAATATGAAAGCTGCCGTACGGTTTTGTACGGCAGCTTTTTTGGTTTAAAATATTCTCTGTTTATCAGATCTCGAACTGTGTTACGAAGCTCTGGAGCTCCTGAGCTGTCTCTGCAAGCCTGTCGCTGGCCTCTGCGATCTCGTGAGATGATGCTGTCTGCTCTTCTGAAGCTGATGAAACGCTCTCTGTTTCGTTTGCAACGTTTTTACTCATATCCTCGATCTTATCAATGTCATCGGCAATGACTGAGGTACCGCTTGAAAGATCCTTAACGATATCCTGCATTCTCTGTGACTCTTCGGATATGTTGTGTACCATTTCAACGATATCGTGGAAGGTGGTACCTGCGTTCCTAACAACCTCGGTTCCGTTCTGTACGTTCGAAAGACCGGTCTGCATTGCATCCATTGCGGAATTGGCTTTTTCAAGGATTTCGTTGATCTTTTCGGAAATCTGTCTTGAAGCGGTATCTGACTGGTCTGCAAGCTGGTTTATCTCCTGTGCTACAACTGCGAAGCCCTTACCTGCCTCACCCGCTCTTGCCGCTTCAATATTTGCATTAAGCGAGAGAAGATTGGTCTGTGAAGCGATCGATGAAATGGTATCCGCAAAGGTATTTATGGTCTGAAGCTGTTCTCCGAGCTGGTCTATTACACCGGCGGTTTCTTCTACCGAATGCTTTATGACTTCCATCTGCTGAACGGCGTTTGTAATATCCTTTCCTCCGTTGGAGGCTGCGGTATTTGTCTGGTCTATCATTTCGCCGGACCTGTTGATGGCTGATGAGAATTCATCCATGTTGTTGATGAAGTTCTTTGTTTCGCTGCTTGTGTCCATAACGGCGCTGATCTGATCCTGGCAGAAGCCTGCTATGCTTGTGCAGGAGTTTGCAACAAGTTCGCTTGCGTCAGCGGACTGGGAGGCGCTTGCGGAAAGCTCTTCGGAAGCTGCTGCAACATAAGAGGTTGTGTCGGAAATCTTTGACATAAGACTTCTGATGTTTCCGTGGAGCGTTTCAAGTGATTCGGCCATCTGACCGGTTTCGTTGTTATTCTTCTTGAATTTCCAAACCTGCAGGTTTTCATCACTGTTGCTGAAATTGCCATCCGCCATTCGATCCATGGCTTTGGTTACCATTATGATAGGAGTAACAATCATGTTACCGGTTAAAAATGCTATAAAACTTAATATGATGACAAGAATTATAACCAGTATGATCGAACCGATGATGGTTGAACGTAAGGATTTGTTTGCCTCGTCAAGATATGCAGCCTCTTTTTCATCGATGGAATCGATCCATACACCGGTTCCGATAACCCAGTCATAGGGCTCAAAATACAGGGTATAACCCATCTTTGGAAGAGGTTCTGTTTCGTTGGGTTTGGGGAAACTGAAGAATGTAAATCCGCCACCCGGTTGCTTAGCTACTTTTATAAATTCCTGAATATATGCAACTCCGTCGGGATCTACAGAAGCTAATCTGTTTGTACCCTCTGTATCTCTTCCGAGAAGAACGACATTGTCGCCGTTTGAAGTATCGGTCCAGAAATATCCGTTGCCATCATCGTATCTGAGTTCACGAATGTAGCTTGCGGCAAGTGTTTTAGCTTCTTCCTCGGATAGTTCGCCTGCCTGCTGCTTGTTATAAACCTGTTCAGCCAGGCTGTAGGCAAGATCAACTTCATGCTTTAATTCTGCCTGGATGTCCGCCAACAAAGAAGCCTTGTATGCTTCAATCTGCTGGTTGTTTGTCTGAATGGTTTTAAAGATCGTAAAGCATTCGATGATTGCCGCAGTAACTACTGTTACGGCGATGATGATAAGTATAATGGTTGTTTTTAATGATCCTCTTTTTTTCATGATTCCCACCTCATTAGATTTTAATAAAAGGATTAATAATATAAATTTAATGAATTATATCATAATATTCAGGCTA
>JAILOD010000313.1 GCA_024691015.1 Lachnospiraceae bacterium | reverse complement strand
ATTTATTCTTTTCTTTCCGAGAAGCTCGCTTTCACTTAAAACAAAGCCCTCAGGCATTCCGTTTAGAATGTTGCCGCTAAGATTAACACTTACCGTATCGTTGTCTTCCGCGCTGTCTAATGACATTAAGACAGGTTCTTCTTGAACGTCATTATTTTCAATTTCGTTTTCGGATACGACTATATCTGCGCTCTCTTCATTATCCGACAAAGATTCCTGTATAGGCAGCTCTGCCTCATCATCGGACAGTGAGGAAACGTTCTCTGATACGATCACATCCCCTTTATTTTCCGACACGGGCTCAGTTGATAATTCCGTATTGTCGGCACTTATGATAAGTGGATCGGAAACCGTTTCATCCGCTGAAACATAAGATACATTTTGTGTTACTATAAGTGATAAAGCAATAAGTAAGATAAAAAGCCTGCGTTTAAAACTGTTCTTCATGAAAATCCCCCCAATATTTATTACCTCTATTATAGTAATACAAATAACCGATAAGTAAGACCACTCCTATAATAGATAATACAATACCGATTTTCAGATACGGCGTCTCATATTTAAAGACAATTTCATGTGCTCCGCTGTTTAGCATGATCCCCGTCTGACCGATATTTATCTTAAGTACCTTAGTCTCCTTCCCGTCCACATAGGCCTTCCACCCCTTGCTGTATGGAACAGCAAGGGCCAATAGACGATCGTCGGGCACTTCAATTTTTCCTTTAATGGTATTCATACCGAATTCGATTTCCTTTAATGAATACTTTCCAAGCTCCTCTACCCTGTCTTTTATCTCATCAACAGGCTGATAATAGAAATTCAGGTTTTCAAAGGTGTAGGTGCCCATGCTTCTGAAATGAACTCTCACAAGCTCGGGTGTCTTATCAAAGGTCCCCATATTTAAGAGCTTTTTTGTGTTTCCGGTGTAATACAGATACTCGTTATTCTTTATATTACAGGAACGGTATACCTCCATGTCGTATGCCGAAACTCCGAAGCCGGCCTCATCCACACGCTTATCTTCAAGGATCTCCTTCTGATAATCTTCCTTTTCCTCTTCGGTCATTTCATCATAGGTACCGAGATAGTTTACCTTTTCCTCTTCGCTGAAGGGTGCAATGCTTACAGGCTCGATAACACCGTAAACCTCTCCCTCGCCTATATCTTCTATTTCCACGTCAACAGAAGCTTTGTCTGCCTTTACGTAATAGGTATTTCCTTCGATATCCACGTTTGTGTTTTCTTCAATGTTTTTAACCAGAGGCCTTGAGCGGAGCTCTCCGTCAAAATCGGGAAGCTCTGCGTCGGAAGTAACCGCCGCAAAAAGCATAACCTCCTGTTTTTTTGCAATATCGAGTTTATCAAACTCTTCCTCGGTTATTCTTTTGTCGTAGCAGTAACCTAAAGGAAGACTGCTGTCTGTTTTATAAAGCAGTATCTTGCCCTCATCGCCCTGGGCACTTTTTCCGGTATCATAATAGCCAAATGGAAGTGCCTGAAATCCGTTTTCATATATCATATAATATTTCACACCCCAGAGGGAGTCTAAGATAAGCCTGCCGTCAAAATCCTTATAATGAAAGGTTCTGTTCACGTTAAGCTCTACGTCTTTTAGATATTCGCTGGTATACGGATTGGTAACACTGGTATAACAGTTTATTCCCATAACATCATTCATAGCCGTGGTGTTTGACCCGACGCTGTCTCCGTAGAAGTCCACCCTGTAGGGCTCCTCTTCTTCGGGAAGCATATCATAGAGACCCGGAAGCTTCATCGCATCATAGCAGGCATCGAAGGTATAGTTTTTATCTTTTATACTGTTCAGCCCTCCGTTAAGGTAGAGCATGAATATTTCTCCGAAAAAAACTGTTGCAACAACCAGCGTACTGCTTAGGATTTCCTTCTTCTTCTCATCCTTAATACTTAATATGATTATGAAAAGTACTCCGACGATAACTGTAAATACGCCCCATTGAATATTGGTTTTATTCTTTGTTAAAACCGTTATGACCGAGATTACGGCATATGCCAGGTTCAATACTATCGCAGCGATCTTCTGAACCATATTCATCTTCGGAGCTTCATTTATGAGGCTTGCCACAATGACCGCCATTACTAACGCATAGGTCCAGGTCCAGCGGTTTGTTCCGTAGGCAAAGCCGTTTAAGACAGAACCGCATATTGAAAAAAGCGTGATCAGGACAACCTGAATAAAGATTAACTTTAACCCGATGTTTTTCTTAACGGGACCTATGAACAGAACCAGCACGGCTATGACCGCAAATGCAGAAAAGCCCAGAAAGGTATATGATTCCACGGCGATGTGTTTTGTAAAGCCGAGAAAATATTTCAGATAATAACCAAACGGATATAAAAGATGCTTTGCGTTTCCGCCGGAAAGCCTGGCCGAGCCCAGAACATGATTTACGATAGGTAAAAGACTAACCATCGCCATAAGAAAGGCAATGACATTTGAAATGATGTATTTTATAAGAACATTTTTCAGATCATATTGTTCTTTTTTTATCCTTCTGAAAACAAGTAATTCGACAAAATAGATAAATGACAGTATCCCTGCCATATAAAGAAAATAAAAGCTTAAATAACCAAGAGCAAAAACCGAAAGTATATAGACGATGGGCTTTTTTCCGTC
>JAILOD010000306.1 GCA_024691015.1 Lachnospiraceae bacterium | reverse complement strand
CAGCCTTATAATCCACGCTTGCCCCGTCAGAGCCGATCCTCTCGCAAAGACCCTTTGCAAGCACCTTACCGGAATCCGTCTCGATAAGCTGATACTTTAAAGAAGAGCTGCCGCAGTTAATAACCAATACATTCATCTTTAGTCCCTCGTTTCTTTTATTTTAATTTTTAATATGCCTTACCCCAGTAAACAAGATGCTTCGCGGGCTTTCCGCAGCAAACGCATTTGTCTGAAATAGCTTCGGTATCTTCAAAAGGCATGCAGCGGCTGGTTACCGTGGTATCTGCCTTTATCTTTTCTTCGCATTCAACATCGCCGCACCACATAGCCTTTATAAAACCGGGCTTGTTTTCCGCGATGTCCTTGAATTCATCATAGGTGGTTGCACTAAAGAGGCTGTTATCCAAATGCTCCTTTGCACGGTTGTACATATCACTCTGGATCTCGTCTAAGATCTTTCCTGCAAAGGCTGCTGCCTCGTCAAGCTTAACCGTGTATTTTTCGCGGGTGTCACGACGGACAAATACACATACGCCGTTTTCTATATCCTTGGGCCCTATCTCCACACGGAGAGGGAAGCCTCTCATTTCCTGCTCGGAGAACTTAAAGCCGGGGGTTTTGTCGGAATCATCTACCTTTACGCGGAAGTCCTTCAAAGCCTCTTTAAGCTTGGCCGCATTCTCAAGTACGCCTTCCTTCTTCTGCTGGATAGGGATGATGACGATCTGTGTAGGTGCAATTCTGGGAGGAAGCACCAGCCCGTAATTATCACCGTGTACCATGATGAGAGCTCCGATTATTCTGGTAGACATGCCCCAGGACGTCTGATGGGGGTTGGTTAATTTATTATCCCGCCCCGTGAACTGGATCTCATATGCCTTTGCAAAACCGTCTCCGAAGTTGTGGCTGGTACCGGACTGAAGCGCTTTTCCGTCGTGCATCATGGCCTCTATGGTGTAGGTAGCCTCCGCTCCGGCGAACTTTTCCTTATCGGTCTTTCTGCCCCTTATTGTGGGAATAGCCAGCACCTCTTTACAGAAATCGGCATAGAGATTCAGCATCTGAACCGTGCGCTCTTCTGCTTCTTCTGCGGTTTCGTGTACCGTGTGGCCTTCCTGCCATAAGAATTCCCTTGAACGAAGAAAGGGCCTTGTGGTCTTTTCCCAACGTACTACCGAACACCACTGGTTGAATACCTTGGGCAGATCCCTGTATGAATGAACTATGTTGTGATAAAGATCACAGAAAAGAGTTTCCGATGTGGGACGTACGCAAAGCCTTTCTGTAAGGGGCTCAAGACCACCGTGTGTAACCCAGGCCACTTCGGGTGCAAAGCCTTCTACATGATCCTTTTCTTTATTTAAAAGACTTTCCGGGATGAAAAGCGGCATACATACGTTTTCTACTCCTGTTGCCTTAAACCTGTCATCAAGCTGTCTCTGGATGTTCTCCCAGATGGCATAACCCGCCGGAAGGATTATCATACAACCCTTTACGCTTGAATACTCGATTAACTCCGCCTTTTTTACCACATCTGTATACCACTGGGCAAAATCTTCCTCCATGGATGTGATCTCTTTTACCAGTTTATTATCGCCTGCCATAGTTTCCTCCAAAAAAACATACTGCCGTGAACTCACAGCAGTATGATTTTACCATAATAATATTGAATTTTAAAGAGTTGTCAGCTCACAACCGCGTAAATTGTTACAATTTAAGTGGTCTGTCGGACTTCACACCTTCATCGCATCAAGAAGTTCATCGATATAATCGTCCGTCGTATGCTTCTTGAATATAGCCGCCGAAAACGGAGGCATAAGTACCTTAAGGCGTGCATTATTCACCGGGAAGACCTCCGGGATCGTAGTAAACGAGGAATCATAGCTAAGGATCAGGCGCTTCATATCCGTTTCCCTGAAAACCCTGCAGCGCCAAACCGGAATACTGATCTCTATCTCGTGATCGTTATTGTTTACAACCATTACGCAGCAATCGGTCTTCGTAAAGCGACCGTAGCTGATATATCCGGGCCCGTTCGCAAGCTTTAAAAGGCTGCCGCGCCGCAATTCATCATTCTGTTTATGAATTCTGATAAGCGCCCTGTGATAGTCAATAAGCTCGAAATCTTCATTACCCCAGGGATAGGTACGCCTGTTGTCCGGGTCGGTAAATCCGCAGACACCGGCTTCGTCACCGTAATAAACCGTCGGACAGCCCTGCCAGGTCATCTGCACAAGAACGGCCTCACGCATTACAGCCTTATTAATACCCTCGTTTGCCGCTTCGCTGCCAAGGTTGGCAACTCTTCCCACCTTATGGTTGGTTCTGGTTAAGAACCTTGAATGATCGTGGTTTGAAAGCTCGTTCATTGCACTCATTATCGAGGGATTTGTCATTGCAGCACGTCTGTCTGTCATGGCACCCCAAAAGGCATCGGAATTATTTAACAGGTCCGGCCTGAAATCATCGGAATGCTTTTCCATGCCTGTCAGGAACCAGGTCAGAGGCTCCATAAAAGCATCATAGTTCATTATGGAATCCCATTCCTTACCGCGAAGCCAGCTTTCGCAGTCTCCATAGTGCTCTGCCAGAATAAGTGCGTCCGGATTGGCTTCTTTTACGGCCCGGCGGAATTTCTTCCAGAATTCATGGTTAAATTCGGGAGAATGGCCGAGATCGGCCGCCACGTCAAGCCTCCATCCGTCCGCATTATACGGGGGAGAAACCCATTTTCTGCCAATATTTAAAATGTAATCCGTGAGCTTCGGGGATTCTTCGTAGTTCAGCTTCGGCAGCGTATCGTGCGCCCACCAGCCGTCATATACGTTGTTGTCGGGCCATTTGCCACCGAAGAACTTGAAGAAAGTGTGATACGGGCTGTGCTCATCCTCGTATGCGCCCTTTTCATAGCCCCCCGCTTTGGAGTAGATTTTTTCCTTGTCCATCCATTTATTGAAGGAGCCGCAGTGATTGAAAACGCCGTCGATTATCACGCGGATGCCGTTTTTATGCGCTTCCTCCACAAGGGTGGCAAAAAGCTTGTTGCTGGCATCCAGGTTTTCTTTGTCCGTCACACGCTGTATGTATTTGCTTGCGTGGGTATTGTCGCAGTCGCCTTCGTTTAAGACCTGACCGCCGTCGTGGACGATCTTGCCGAAATGCGGATCGATGCTGTCATAGTCCTGGGTGTCGTATTTATGGTTTGACGGGGATACGAACAAGGGATTAAAGTAGATGGCTTCCACGCCCAGATCCTTAAGGTAGGGCAGCTTTTTCAGCACGCCTTCAAGGTCTCCGCCATAGAATTCCCTGACTCCGAACTGGTCGGGATATTTGTCCCAGTCCTTTACCTGAGAGGAATAGCCGCCGAGATAGTGATATTCACGGTCTTCGACGTCGTTTGATGGATCGCCGTTGTAGAAGCGGTCCGTGTAGATCTGGTACATTATCGCTCCCTGGGACCAGGAGGGTGTCTTAAACCCGGGGATCAGCTTGAAGCGGTACCAGTCATTGAGATCGTTCACAGAGCCTCTTCTGTCGTAATAACACTTGAGCTTTCCGCTTCTGATCTCGAAGTAATAGGTGAACGCTGAGTTTTCCATGGCTACGTCCACGCCGTAATAATCAAAAAGTGTATCTGAGTCGTCTAAACTCATCAGATGTTTTTCATCGTTGTTTACGAGAAATACATATTCAACATTGTTTTTCAGGGTCCTGAAACGGATATGTACTATTCCGTAGGGATCCGGCTGCGACGGAGAACAGAAGTCCTCTGTCATATCGGAGAAAAATCCCGCCTTGTTAAATATCGGTGTTGACTGCGCGAGCATTGACCGGTTTTTCTCTGATTCTGTGTTAAATGCATCCATACAATAAATTATTTCCTTAAAATATTTTTATGTTCTTTCTAATTCGTCTTCTTTGTCGGACTCCTGTTTTTCGAAATATGCGTCGATAAGTGCAACGCATTCTTCGTAGTCGAGCTCGTCTAAGTTATTCATAAGAGAGTTCATAAGTTCTTTTTCCTGACGATCCTTGATCTGATGACGAAGCACGCTGTTTACGGCTTCAGTTGCCAGCTCTACCTCAAAATCGTCCACTGCCGTTCTGATCGAACGGAGCTGATTTCGGAAATCTTCGGTGCTGAGCTCGGGAAGCAGGTCTTCCTCGGGCACTTCGTTTTCTTCGTTTTCATCCTTAAAATCCTTTAAGATATCCTTGTATTCCCTGTAGCGGTCCACAACGGCGGGTGCCTTGTCCAGAATATAGGACACATCCTGCTTTTTGCCGTGTTCCTCCAGATCCATTGCATCATCCGCAAGAGCTGTTGCGCCAATGCTGCGGGACGCACTCTTTAAAGCGTGGATCCTGATCGTGAAGTCTCTCACGTCATCGTGCATCATCGCGTTTTTGATCGCTTCCAGATTCTTGTCGATTTCCTTGTAATATACCTTTATGGTGTAGATATAGGTGTCAATATCACCGCCCGTGTATTCGAGGCCCTGTCGAACGTCAATGTCTTCTTTTGCAAGCTTTGACAGGATTTCAGGCAGGTCGATAGGAGGCTCTTCAACTACCTCTTCTGCCGCTGCTTCTTCGCCTTCTTTTATTATCAGGTTTTCGGGCAACCACTTTATAAGCTTTTGCGACATCACCTTCATCTCGATGGGCTTCGAGATATAGTCGTTCATTCCTGCTTCGATAAACTGCTTGTCTATGCCCGTCATTGCGTTTGCGGTGAGGGCTATGATGATGGTATTGTTGTCTTCAAGCACATTTCTGACATAACCGGTGGCTTCCACACCGTCCATTCCGGGCATCATATGGTCCATGAAGACAATGTCGTAATGGTTGTCGCCTATCAGTTTTACCGCTTCTTCGCCGCCGCCGGCCGTTTCTATCTGCATGGAGAAGGGCTTCAGAAGACCTACCGCTACCGTGAGATTTACGCGGTTGTCGTCCACAACCAGAATGTGGGCGTTTGGTGCGGTGAATTTATAGTTATAGGCTTCGCGTTTTTCATTCTTTTCTTCCTTGCCGCCAAAGATCTTACGGAGCTTCATACCGAATTCGGGCTTCTGTACCAGCGTATATCCGTTTCCTGCAGTAAGCTTGCCGGACTGCGTCATCATAATAAGTTGCACTCCGGGCTGGGCGGATATCGCTCCGATGTAGCTCCGGTCGTAGAATTCTTCGTCTATGAAGACATATTTTGCCCCACCTTTAACGGCTTTCATAACGTCAGGCGGATAGGTGCAGCGTGTGTTTCTGATGCCGAGTTCTTCCAACAGGCCTCTGAAGTTGTCGTCAAAGCGGCTGGGCTTTAGGAAGGTGGCTGTGGTCACGCTTCCGGGATTCTCTATGTAGATCGAGGACGAATATTCTGCCACGTCCTGCGGAATGGTGATGGAGAAGGTGGAGCCTTCCCCGTACACACTTTGTACGTTTACCGAGCCTTCCATGAGGTCCACAAGGCGCTTTGATATGGAGAGACCCAGACCTGTACCCTCTTTTTCGCGGTTTTTATATACGTCCAGCTGGTTGAAGGACTGGAACAGTTTGCCCTGGTCTTCTTCCCTGATACCGATACCGGTGTCTTCCACTTCTATCTGAAGAAGTATGCCGTTGTCCTGGTTTTCGTAGTCTACGATCAGACTCACAAATCCTTTATCGGTATATTTTACCGCATTATTAAGTATGTTCAGGATGACCTGCTTTACGCGGCCTTCATCGCCGATAAGGATACGGGGCATGGTGGGGTTTACACGTACCACGAAATCCAGATTTTTGTCGAAGACCTTCTGGCGCACGATGTTTACAAGGTCCACCGCAAGCTGAAGAGGCTCATATTCGCTGTTTACGATCTCAAGCTTGCCGGATTCGATCTTGGAAAAGTCCAGTACGTCGTTTATTATGCTTAGAAGCCCGTTTCCGGCTGACCTTATCTGCGTGAGCTGTTCTATTATTTCAGGGTCCGTTGCTTCTCTTAATCCCATTTCGCTCATTCCGATGATGGCGTTCATGGGGGTTCTGATCTCGTGGCTCATGTTTGCGAGGAACATGCCTTTTGCGTTGTTGGCGCGTTCTGCGGAGAGCTTGCTTTCCTTGAGCTTTTCTATCATTTCTTCTTCGCTTGAAAGGTCGTAGATCAGGACCATTGTGCAGAAGGGATCCTGGTATTCGTCTTTTATGTTGTGGCTTACAAGCCGGCAGGGTACGTTGTTTTTGATGACCGTGCCCCTGTCAAAGAAGGCTTTTGTAGAGCTTTTTGCCCTTATGGATACGGTTTCGCCGTCGAAGGGTACACTGAAGAATTCATTGATCTTTTTTCCTATAATGAATTCTTCTTTTACGCCGAGGAAATCCAGCACAGAGAGATTAACTTCTTTTATGACGGTAGATTCGCCTTCGAGGATCAGCACGGGTGTCTGGATATCACCTTTCAGGGCGCGGGTTGCGTTTAGCATGTTTTCGTGGCTTGCGACGTATTCGTAGCCTATTGCCATGAGGAAGTGATAGAGCGCTGCACTGGTGATGCAGGTCCAGATAAAGGTGTCGGTCAGCTTGTTTCCGGGGAAGGCAAGGTCCATGAATGCGGCGATGGTAGTGATCGCCAGGAAGACCATAAGGTTACTGTAGAGCTTGATGTCTCTTTTGTACTTGATCTTCAGCCTCCAGTCAGTACAAATGCGGAATACGGCTATCATGGTTGCAAAAATGAACAAAATCTGCGGCAGGCGGAACAGCCTGAGATAGTTGATATATATCTGTTCGCTGACTTCGCCCACGGGATAAAGGCGGCCGCGGACGCTGCCGATAAACCACAGTATCGCTCCGATTATTATGTATATATTTTTGATCTTTTTTATCTCATCAAGGGGTTTGCCGGATATTATGGCTGCAAAGATGATACAGACGGGGAAGTAGAAGAACATTCCCATTTCGCTTAAGGCCCTGACTACGAGCGTGGCTGCCTGATCGTCCGGCATGAATCTTATGACTGCATAGAGGAAATTCCATACGTTCAGTGCAACGGCTGCCGCAAGGAGGATTTCAAAGATCTTTTCTCCCCTGTGCTTGTAATACGCCGTTATTCCCACAGCAAGTGTTGCCGCTCCGAGCATAAGCTGCAGAAAGGCTATTAGAATGTTTATGCTTAAGTTGTATACGATCATGGAGTCTGCTGACATTTGCGATTCTCCTTACCGGGGTTGGAAGCGTCTGCTCTTTTGGGTTCGCGTATTTTTGTTAGCCTAATACCGTGGTGGCCGGATGATTTCATATCCGGATTTTGCTTTAATGTTTCCGTGCGTTGCTGCTTTGATCTTTTTTATTTCGAGATTGTTGCTTTGGTGTCGGTAAATTCGTGATGATCATTTTATTGGTTGTATGTGTGCGTAACCGGTATTTCACATATGCACCGGGTTATCCGGGTTTCCCGGTTTAGAAGGATTTTAATTTGTCTTCCGAGTCGTCTGAAGATTTATCTATTTCAAGGATCTTCACCTCATAGCCGCCGCCCGGAATGTTCACCTTGCACACATCCCCGACCTTGTGCCCCAGAAGGGCTTTCCCAAAGGGTGATTCTATACTGATGTAGTTCTTTAATGAATCTCCGCGGATACTGGTGACTATCTTGATCTTTTCTTTTTCGCCGTCTTCCAGGAATTCCACGGTCACGAAATTGTTCATTCCGACTTCGTCCGCTGCGGAGTCCTCCGAAATCACGTTGGCGAATTTGAGCATCCTTTCAAGATAGCCTATGCGGCTTTCATTTTCGTTTTTGGCCTTCTTTGCGGCGTAGTACTCAAAGTTCTCACTTAAGTCGCCCTGAGCACGCGCTTCTTTTACTTCTTCTATGAGCTTCGGTCGAAGCTCCAGCTTTCTGTGGTCTATCTCGGCCTGTATTTTTTCCACATCTCCGGGGGTTAGATCCTCCCCTTTTACATTAAATGCCATGTTTATATTTCTCCCAAATAAATATACGGAGTAATTATATCAAATTTTTATAAAAAAATCACCCCCTGCGATGTTCATTTTGGGCATTTTTCATTGTTATATGAAAATTATTGTCTCGTTTTCTTCTTTT
>JAILOD010000298.1 GCA_024691015.1 Lachnospiraceae bacterium | reverse complement strand
TGGGAGAAGGCAGCTTAAAGGAAATGAAAAAGATTACGAAGGAGGAAGCAATAAGACTTACGGCAGAAGATTTTATGATAGACAGCGGGCAGCTTTTTGACGGGGAAAAAGAGCATGGTATAAGGCTGGGTTTTTGTATGGATTGATTTTTGTCGTTTTGAAAAATTGCCATGTTATATAGTGATATTACAAAGGAAGCAGGAAGGCGGTTGTCTGTGAAAGGCAGGTGAAGAAGGATGAACTTTATCAGATTTGCTGAACGCATGGAAGAAGAACCCTATACAGAATCTTTGGAGTACAGGCTGGCATACGGAGGTATGACCTCAAGAGGCAGGGAGTGGCCGCAGATTGTCAGTAGTGTGGACGATTCTGTCACTATAGTCAAGGTACCCTTATATAACATAAGAGAAGACAGGTATGTGAGGGTTACGGGATTTATGCCTGATGCATTCCGGGGAAAGGAAAACATTACCGATATCATCATTCCCAGGGTCAGAAATGGGGTGATAGAAGCCGGATCATTTGCAGGCTGCAAAAATCTTAAAAGGATCACCATTCCCGAGGTAATCAGGATTGAAGAGAATGCTTTTGCGGGATGTGACAGCCTTGAGGATATATATTTTTAAGGCTTCATGGAGGACTGGAAGACTATAGATATAGTTACCGAAAAGCATGAGATAGATTTCGGTGATTTCATACCTGGAAGCCCTGTGAGTGAAATTGAAGATGAAAGACTGGTCCATATTCCGGGAAATGATGCCCTTTATAGAGCAACGATCCATTTTTGCTGTGACCCGGACCGGCTGGTTTTAGACGGCAAATATCAGATGATAGACAGACTGATAAATGAAGGATCCGGTAAAATGTCGGTTACTTTGGAAGAATTGAAGAAAGAGGAGGAAAAGGATGAGGAATAATGAATTATTTTACAGAGAGATCAGAGAGAATTCCATATTGATCAAGGATGGTCTTAAGGAGGAGGATTTGGAAAATCTGGTCAATGCCTGCAGCTGCCTTTTCCGTCTGAGCCACATCGCAAGAAAAGAGGGACTCCTTGCCCTTGAAGAAGAGGCTGATGAGAAGAAACTGGGAAATCTTATTTTTTATAATGAATTGATCAGGATGATTAAACTGGTAGTTGATGGCACAGATCCTTTTCTGATAGAAGACAGCTGCCTAAAAAGGTATTTCTCACGGAATTATACAGGTGTAGAAGGTCTTATATTCCTTGTTTATATGGACGGATTACTTCAGATACAGGAAGGTATGAGCCTCTATATGCTGGAGGAAAATATACGGTCATACATGCCTGAGGAAGTAGACAGAAGACTTGCTGATCTTAAAGAGAAGGAAAACGCTCGGGAAAAGAATGATAATAAAGCTGCCTGGGATAAGATGTTTGACAGGGATTTTCCCCTTAAGGATCAGGAGATATATGACTATACGGTTAAGCTTGCGGATTATTGTTTTATATATATGACTGAAGAGGAATTAGCCTTGCTGGCAGAGGAGATCGATAAATATGATCTTGCACTTTTATTAAAGGGATTAAGCGGGGAGGCGGTTAAGAAGCTTTATAAGAGCCTTTCTGAGGATAGAGCCGCAAGTATATTGGTTGAGTCGGAGTCTATGGGGCCGGTCAGGTGCTTTGATATTGACGGCGTGGCAGATAAGGTTTTTAAGACGATAGTGATGCTTTCTGATAAGGGGCAGGTGAAGGTACCGGATGATCTGGACAGGATTTTCGATGTCAGATATATAAATGATGGTCTTCACAGAATATCACCAGAAGAGGCAAAGGTCGATGCAGGCATAAAGAAATGGTTTATGGGGATGACAAACGGGGATATTCAGCGCGTGCTGAAGGAGATTCCCAGGGACACACTGGGAATGGCAATGAAAAACTGGGACAGAGAGCTTAAAAAACTTATATACGGAAATCTCCCCAAGCCCGCAGCGGCTATAGTTGCGGATAATGTAAAGCATATGGAGTGTTCCCAATACGACATAAATGAAGCAAACAACGAGATCGAAGATGTCATTCGAAGGCTGGAGGACTGTGCGGAGATATTTATTAGGGATAGTGACAAGATCACATGATCGTATCTTGGGCTTTTTATGTGCCTGTAACCCGCATAAACACTGGTGATTTTGCTTATTAGCCCGATTTATGGAAATTGAAGATTCTATTAAATATCATATGATTATGAAGGGAGGTACACAGGGTGAAAGGACCGTCTGACAGGCCAGATCGGAAATTTGTCGTTGGAATATAATCCCAAATGATAGAATACCTAAAACGATAAAAAAGAGAGATAAAATAGAGGATTGCATCAGGCCTTTAATTCCAGAAAGGTTTATGAGCTAATGCTACAGGTGCCGCAAAAGGTGCTGGATGTATATAATTCCATTCCCTACGTGAAGGAAGACAGGGAAGCTTACAAGGGTCCCAAGGATTTGGAAGGGGCATTTACCGAGGGATTTCGTTCAGGAAAAAGTTCTCTGGCTTCAATGGAGATAGAGGGATAAATGATAATGAATGATAAGGTAAGAATCGCAAAATTATGTGAGATAAAGGAGCTGTTAATTGAATACAGGAAAGGAACTCTGACAGCGGACAGCATAGAGGGGATAATAAAAAAGTATGAGCTGCTGCCGGCTTCCGATCTCGGGAAAGAAACAAAACTTGGGTCTTTATATTATCTCAGGGAGTTATACGCACAGGGTAAGAAGCTTCGTTTTGAAGATCCCTGGGAGAAAAGATACAGGAGAATGAGGGAGGAAATACCTTCAAATGAAACGGAGAAGAAGGTGATGGAAATACTTGGGAAGGGAGGTGCAATTTCGGAGTGCAGGGATGTGTGGAAAGAAGGGGGATTAAAGGAGGAGGATTTTGATGGTTTTATGAAAAAGGTCAGTGAAAAGGAGTCAGAGCTTTTTTGCGGAGGGACGGGTGAGAGTATCTGTTGATGCAAAAATATTCTAAGCAAAGCAGGCCTGACAAGTTGTTAAAGATAGAAGCTTACTGATGAAAGAAAGATATGGAATGGGATCATAAACCTTTATTTGCTGCGTGAAGCAAAAGAGCGGGGAGTAAATATTGACAATGTTATCGGGATGGTGCTTTTACCGGAAGATTTAAATTACTATGACTGGAGTGATCTGAAGAAAATAAGTGATTATTTTGAACTGGTAGATATGTCGGGAAAGTATATTTCCGGCAAAAAAGGGTTTAACAGGCTGAAAGATGCATTTGATTTCAGAAACCTTGACAGAGCGTATATCAGGTTTGTTATGAGCAGTAAAAATGCTGCCCCTTTGTTTTTTGTAACAAAATCCACAAGCAGTCAGGAATGGACAGATGCGGCAAGAAGATATGATGAGATGAAAACATATGATGAACTTGAATTCAGAAAAATAGAGGAAAAATAGTCTTGTCTGATCGGCAGAGGAGGAATAAGCACATGGGCGAAGTAATAAAAATATATTTGATATCAGGAGATCGAAATCTTACCTGAACTATCTGTCTTATCCCAGAGACGGATCCGGCTGGGGAGAGATCGCCGAAAAAAGCGAAAATAATATGGTGATCAATAATCTGTATAACACATATGAAATAAAAATGAAAGATTTCCTTTCACAATGTTTAGATCAGACTTTCGCTTCGTAACCACACCCATTGCAATACCTCTATTCTCCATATAGAATAAAACCATACAGAGTCGACGCTGTAATGAATGGCAAAGGAGAACCGCATGTATATCGAAGGCTTGGATGAAACGGATAACAAGATCCTTGAGGTGATAAAAAGGGATGCAAGACTGAGCTACTCCGATATAGGAAAGAAAGTGGGGCTTTCCAGAGTGGCCGTGAAGAACCGTATGGATGCGCTTGAGAAAAAGGGTGTGATCGAAGGATATTACACCAGGATCAATGTCGCAGGATATAACGAAGGACGCAGGTTTTTTATGGACATCATCACGGAACCGGAAGCTTTTAACGAGGTGGTTGATACTATATCAAAGTACGAGATCATACGCCGCGTCTACGCCGTAACGGGCGAGAGCAGATTAAGAGTCGAGGGCCTTGCCACGAGCAACATGAAATATGAAATGTACATGAAGAGTTTAAAGAAAAACCTGAAGGGTGTGAAAAGCATCTGCATTCAGGACGTACAGTACACGATCAAAGATGTTGACGGAGGCGTCGGATATGTTCGAATGGATGAAAGAGAAGCCGAAGAGGCAGAAAACAATAATGAATAATGCCGGCACCTCCGGAAGGAGGAGAATATGGCATTCACAAATGATAAATACAGTCACATAAAGGAAATCATATCGAGCGTGGACGGGATGGAAGTTCACCCGGGACGGGGGAAGGCATTTACCTTCCCGGTATATCTGAACAGCGTAACAGAGCACACGGATATCGAAGTCTTAGAATTAAGCGTGAGATCGCATCATTGTCTGAAGAGGGCCGATATTCATACCATAGGGGATCTTTGCGAGAAGGTCCACAATCTCGATGATCTAAAAAGAATCCGAAACTGCGGTGCCAACAGTGCCGCAGAAATAATGGATCATCTGTTTTTCTATCAGTATTCAAGACTATCCCCGGAAGGAAAGAAGCAGTTTCTTCTGGAGACGGCGATGATGAGTTTGAAAAAGGAGACAAAAGATGATGGGACCTTATGATTGGCATTTTGACAGAAACCACGATGGAAAGCTTGGTTTTCACGAACGTATGCAGAGAATGGATTTCTTTGATCACTTAGACAAACAGGGAATCTATACTGATGATGACGATGGATACAACAACTATAATAACAGCGATTCAAGCTATGATCCGGCAGATTACAGCTACGGAAATAATACGGATGACTGGTCATCGGGAGCTTCAGACAGCAGTAATAATGGATATGATGATTATAGCGATTATTGGCATAATAATGATGGTTGGGATCAGAATCTGTCAGGAGATGCAGAGGAGGATCAATGGCATTGGCAATAATATCACCCTTCTGGATATTAATGGGATGGTATAATCTATTTAAATTTAACTTCAAGTTGTATAATAAAATATCATAAGTGAAAAACGTTATCGCACGTAGCTTGGTGAACTTGCCGAGCGCGAAAAGGTTTCAAAGACAGCGATAGCGATAGCATGGATCTTAAGACATCCGGCCCTTCTATGATGTCTGCTGGTCAGCATCAACCGGCGGCAAAGCACTAAGGTCGGCTCTATGCTCCCCAATCTGAGCGAAGAGATATTCAAGGAAAGACTTAGAGGAAATAATATGTTTTTGACAATGCTTACTAAAGACACAGCATATTTATGTGAAGATTTTATTCCGGACAGATACCTTGATCGAACATATCTTCTTGGAGTGATATGTCTTAGTACAAAGAGTGAGCCAATGGGGGCTGCAGTAGTATTACCGGAAGAAAACAGAATGAGTCTTCATTGGATCTATGTTCTTCCTGAGTATAGAAATAAGGGAGTCGGTTCTCTATTGATCAAGGGTGTTCTTGAGATGGCAAAAGCGCAGGAAGCAAAGACACTGGAGACATATATGGTAGGGTATTTTCCTGAGGAGGATATATCTGAGGATGAAGATCCATGGGGAGATGAAACTTATGACGAAGATCTCCTTAAGGGATTAGAGAATGCATTGGAACAGTTTAACAGCGAAGAATATTTGTATGATTCCACAGGTCTTGAAGAGTCGTTTTCCGACAAAATAATTGAACCGCAGACGGAAACTTTATCAGACAGTGAAATACTTGAAGAGTTTTTTGTTGAAAACGGGTTTTTAATGACAAAGGAACACGAGATATACGCCTTCAGGATAATCGATGTTTTTTCTTCTCCGAAGCTTCGTGTGCTTGCAAAGGCAAGAGCCAATTGTATTTCATTTGACAGCCTTAGTGAAAGCCAAAAGGCACAGGTCGGTAAACTTCTGGAAGAAAATGATTATCCGGATTATATATCCATATGCAGTGAAGAATTAAGCTATGCATGCTTTAGTGAAAACGGAAGTTGCGTGGGTGTGGTTATTACAAAGAATTCAGCCTTTTCGAAGACACTGGATATTTTGCTGTTATATACAGTTGAAAGGAATCCGGAAGTATATGCCGGTCTTTTGAATTCTCTTGTAAGAGACGCAAATTGCAGTTTGACTCCTGATTATATAATTTCGTTTGTTGCAGCAGGCGACGAAGGGCTTCACCAGGCAGAGAAACTTTTGAATGATAAAAATAAACTATTTAGAAACGGAACTGTTTTACACGGGATTATGGAAATAGCATAACATAATGGGGGTGTTTATGACTTACGCAGAAGGCAAACAATTAAAAGATAAGAAGAAGACACTTAACTCAGTTTTCTCTATGGGTGAGATAGGGAAAATTGAAAGTATTAACGCAGAAAATAAGCTTGCAGATCATGTAAATGCCGAGCAGCGAAGAAACCGGTATCAACAAAATTACATGAAGATACTGAAATATGATTATCAGAGTCAGGAATGGATAGAGCGCCCTGCCGAAGCTGCGAAGAGAAGCCAGAGAAGACTGGCAAGGAAGAATATAAATGAAAACTATATGGCCGTTACCGGTAACAAGGTTTCCGGTTTAAGCAGAGAGGAAAAAAAGAAGCGTAAGTCTGAACTCGAAAGCAGACGAGATGTTTCAAATAAAGTTTCCCTTGGAATGGCTGATTTTATGGAAAATTTTAACTGGAAAAATGATGATATATCAGAAGATATGATCACTGTTATAAAGGACTTTGATATAAGCCGGCTTGATTATGCTTCCGATATGGAATTCGCTGAGAATATCAGCCGGAATATGCAGGTACTTCAAAGTGCCGATACTCTTTATGAGAGACTCAATGCAGGAGAGACGGTTCCCGGAGTAAAAGAATATGAAAAAATCGATCTTATATTCAAACTTGAACGGATGAAGGATATGAGAACGTATTTCGAGGATAAGGCAAGAGTAATGTCATCACCTTATTACGTTTCGATGAGAGATGCGGATTTTACTGAAAAGACTTATAGAAATCTCGAAAATATAAAAGAAAATGAAAAAAAGCCTGAAGGATTGCGTTTGTATGCACAGTCAGTACTTCGCATGAAAGAAAACAAAGAAAAAATCCAGAGAAAACAGATAGAGTACGACTATCTCAAGGCAAGAGCTCAGTCTAAAAAACAGGATAATGAAGGAAATCAAGAAAAACCTTTTGATATATTCGGTAATGTGATCAACAGGATCGGTATGGATGAAGTTGAAAGAACGTTAAATTATACAAAGAAAAAGGACGGGACAATAGGAATAAATGATTATATTACCCTTAAAACCCGTGAATGGATAAATAATGATCTAAAAAGCCCTATTTCCGCTGAAAAATTTATAATGACGATTGATACTGTAAAAAATACCATAATACAATATCAAAAGAATCATCCCGATGAGAATGACGAAGCGAGTAGTCTATTAGAACATATGGATAAAGTGAGAAAGGCTGCGATATCCGGAAGGATAAGTCCTGATGTTGCAAGGCTATGGCTGGATCGCTCTTTAATGGGCTATAAAGCTCTTGGTAACAGAAGCTACAAGATCTTGGAGGCACAATTGAAAACGGCTGAAAACAAAGAGTATAAGCCGGAGAGTTCAAAGGTTTATAAGGATAAAGTTAATGAACTGATAACGAATTATGCACAGAGTACTAATGGCCTGAAAACTCATCTGCAAAGCAATTCCATGGTATATTACATTAAACAGGACGAAAGCAGTAGGGCATATACAAACGTGGCCACGAAATTTTTCAGAGAGTT
>JAILOD010000108.1 GCA_024691015.1 Lachnospiraceae bacterium | reverse complement strand
AACAACACCGAAGATACCTTTGTTTTCCTTCTTGTACTCCATGACCTTTCTGATGGAATTTCCGTATCCCTCGTATCTTTCGGCCATGTTCTTTAAGGATTCAAGAAAAGCCTTTCTTTCGTGATAACGAACCTCAAGAGCATGATGGGAGATGTTCATCTGATCCAGTTCTTTATCAAAGTCCTGTCTCTTCTTTCTGAAGTCCTCCAGCTTTTCTTCGTCCTGTTTTATGGTTTCGTTTAAGCTGTCCAGCTCCTTTAAGGCTTCCTCTATGTTTTTTTCTATAGCGGCCTGATCTTCTCCGGCCCCTTCGATACGTGCCTTTATCTCAGCAAGCTTTTCTCTTGACTGCTCAAGCATGGTGTCGTATCTCTGTATATCCGACTTTATGCGCGATCTTTCGTTTAAAACCGTGTAAAGCTCATCCTTATGCTTGTTTATATCGGCATCTATAACGGATATCTCACTCTTTAAGGCTTCAAACTTATCCGTTGTATCCTTTGAGCCTGATTTATATTCATCAACCTTTGCATCTACGGATTTCTTTCGTTCGCTTAAGGCCTCTATATCGTTTTCCGTCTTTACCTTTTCGAATTTTAATTCGGTTTCTCTTTTTTTATGGTATTCGGAGGATGAATTAAGCGAATTGATCTGCTCCTTCAGGATCTTGATATCATTTTCAAGCTTGTTCTTAAGGTTTGCAGCCTCGCTTATCTCCCGTCTCTTATCCTCTATGAGCTTTTCGTACTCCTCAAGTGCCTTTATTGCATCCTCGTATTTATTTGAATTCGCCTGAAGAGCCTTTTCCACTTCCGCAGAATCATTATTGGCGATCTCGATTTTGTCGTCGATCTCCTTCAGCTCTTTTTTCTGTCTTTCGCCTTCCAATACAAAGGCATTGATATCAAGAGTCTTAAGCTCCTCCCTTTTATCAAGAAAGATACGGGCAGTCTCCGATTGTTCCTTCAGGGGCCCGACCTGTTTTTCAAGCTCCGAAAGGATATCATTTATACGGACAAGGTTTTCCTTCTCCTGTTCAAGCTTCTTTAAAGAAGCGTTTTTTCTCTTTTTAAATTTAACTATGCCGGCAGCCTCATCAAAAAGCTCTCGGCGCTCCTCGGGCTTTCCTGACAGGATCTTCTCAACCTGGCCCTGACCGATAATGGAATAGCCCTCCTTACCTATACCTGTATCGAAGAACATTTCCGAAACGTCCTTCAGACGGCAGACGTTTCCGTTGATAAGGTATTCGCTCTCACCTGACCTGTATACCCTTCTGGTTACGGTGACTTCATCATAGTCGTCTGACAGGATATGATCCGTATTATCAAGGCAAAGGGAAACCGAGGCGTACCCCATGGGTTTTCTGGTTTCCGTTCCGGAAAATATAACATCCTGCATGGATGCGCCACGAAGCTCTTTGGCAGACTGTTCTCCAAGAACCCATCTTACCGCATCGGCAACGTTACTTTTACCCGACCCGTTAGGGCCGACTATGCCTGTGATACCATCCTTAAATTCAAGTTTTATCTTGTTTGCAAAGCTCTTAAAGCCCTGCATTTCAATACTTTTTAAATACACTTAAATCTACTTCTCTTCCTTTAGTTTCATAAGGGCGTTGTATGCCGCTTTCTGCTGGGCCGCTTTTTTTGAGCTGCCAATGCCTGTAGATATTCGTTCTTTGTTTATCAGAACCTCTACTTCAAACATTTTATTGTGATCCGGACCGCTTTCCCCTATGACATTGTATTCAAGCTCTCCCTTATACTTTTGTACAAGGGTCTGAAGTCTGGTTTTAGTGTCATAAAACAGGGTAAGATTATCCATGTCTTGCAGGAGTTTTCGTTCTATGAATTCTCTTGCACATTCAATGCCGCCGTCCATATAAATGGCTCCTATCACGGCTTCGAAAACATCACTGATTATGGAATCCTTATTTGCGCTGCCCTGCCGTTCTTCACCCCTGCCAAGCCTTATATAACGATTAAGCTCAAGCTCTCTTGCACATTGGGCCAGGGTAGGCTCGCAAACCAGAGAGGCTCTTATCTTTGTAAGCTCTCCCTCGTTTTTCTCCGGGAATTTCCTGAACAGGAAGTCACTGGAAACCATTTCAAGCACGGCATCACCCAAGAATTCATACCTTTCGTAATCCTCAGCTCGTCCAAGCTGTATCTCATTTGCGTAGGAGCTGTGAGTCAGCGCACACCTTAAATGACTCCTGTCTTTAAAGCTGTATTCGATTTTTTCTTCCAATATCCCGTATACTTCGTTCATTCCGATCCTGCTTCCCGTATTATATCGGCTCTCCGGTTATGCCGCCGGTACGATCACCATATTACTCATACCTATGATCGAATAATAATATAAAAACCCCAATTCAATCAAGAATAGGGGTTTTAAGACACTAAAATCAATAAGTAAGATTAGTTCTCTTTAGCAGCCTTGATCTGCTCAACTGCATCGGCAACCGTCTTGATCTTCTCAGCGGCATCTGTATCGATAGTAATATCGAACTCCTGCTCGATCTCCATAATGATCTGGAAAATGTCAAGAGAATCTGCTCCGAGATCAGAGTCAAAGGTTGTCTCCATCTGAATCTCACTTGCATCAACATTGAGTACGTCTGCGATGATCTGCTGTAACTTTTCGAATTCCATAATTTTTTCCCTTTCTTTTAATAGGTTTTTTGATCAGGCCGGTTTTTATAAATTCTTTAATTGTCTTTTTGGCTGATCTTTTCTTTTATTTTGTCATTTATATGTTGTTCCTTGAAGGATATGCACTGTACTATCGAATTTGTGATCTCCTTGTGCTTTGAAGAGCCGTGGGTTTTAACCACAAGACCTTCCAGCCCCAGAAGCGGCGCACCGCCGTATTCACTTACATCGAATTTCTTTAATGCTTCCTTCAGGGAAGACTTTATAAGAAGCGCACCGATCTTGGTTTTAAAGCTCTTCATCAAAGCTCCCTTGATCTCACCAAGCATTGTAAGTCCCACACCCTCGTACATTTTAAGGGCGACATTGCCGGCAAAGGCTTCACAGACTATAACGTCCGCAGCGCCGGCGGGAATATCCCTGGCTTCCACACTTCCTATGAAGTTTATATCAGGATTGCTCTTAAGTAAAGGATAGGTTTCCTTTACCAGGGCATTACCTTTCTCTTCTTCAGCTCCGATATTTAAGATTCCGACTCTCGGGTTCTTTACTCCCAGGATGTTCTCCATGTAAATAGAACCCATCTTCGCAAATTGCACCAGATGATTGGGCCTTGCATCAACATTTGCACCGCAATCGATAAGTATCGACGCCCCCTTCTGCGTAGGGAACAACGGCGCGAGAGGCGGCCTTTCCACCCCTTTTATACGGCCTACGATAAACTGGCCTCCTACAAGTACGGCTCCGGAGCTGCCGGCCGATACAAAGGCGTCACAGGTTCCGTCGTGGACCAGATTCAGACCTTTTACGATGGATGAATCCCTTTTCTTACGGATAGCCATTACAGGCGGCTCTCCTGTTTCGATAACCTCAGTCGACTCAACAAATATCAGACGTTCCTTCGGATAATCGTATTTGGCAAGCTCGGCTTCAACGGGGCCTTTTGAACCTACAAGATACACTGTTATGTTTTCATGTGCTTTGATAGCATTAACCGCACCGAGGACTATTTCTCCCGGAGCATTGTCGCCACCCATTGCATCAACGGATACACGAACTTCTTCAGCCATAAGTTTCCTCCGTCTACATTAAAGTCTTGCTCCATACATCCACGGATTACTATACCTAAACAGTGAGCAAAAATCAACAATAATTTTATTAAACTCGGTTTTCTGCCGTAATTGCGTTACTGTTCAGACCCGGGCCACGCACCAGCTGCTTAGGCCACGAGGCTTTAC
>JAILOD010000292.1 GCA_024691015.1 Lachnospiraceae bacterium | reverse complement strand
TGGAGATACAAAATATTTGGGTAAGGGGGTACATAAGGAGATCATAAGTGATGATCTTCGTGAAGTATCTGTCAGGGATATTAAGGACAGCAATGATCTTATGATGTCGACAGCGATAATTCTGATGCTTTTGTCGGCACTTATTATATCAACGATAGGGATGGTAAAAATATGGTTATGATTCATGGTGGTGACATCTATTCAAATGATGTAAAAACGGATTTTTCAGTTAACATAAATCCATTGGGAGTTCCGAAGGAAATCAAAGAAGCTGTGATAGAAGCGGTTGACATAATTGATAGATATCCGGAATTCAGAAATAAGGCCTTAAACAAAACAACGGCCGATTATTTCGGAGTTGACGAGAAGAACGTTATTTCCGGTAACGGGGTTTCAGAGGTTATAATGACGGTATTTCAGGCATTCAGGCCAGAGAAGCTTCTGCTTCCTGCCCCTACGTTTTACGGGTATGTGCATGCTGCCGTGGCTGTTGGATCACAGATACAAGTGGTTGACATAATGAAAAGCGGCGAACTGGGGGAAGAACACTTCAAAGACGGTGAACTCATAGATAATTCAGGATGGGGCAAAGAAGTGTTATGTAAACTTAGAGACTTTGATACGGAATCTGCCAGAACCATGTTTGTAATAGCAAATCCCAATAATCCCACCGGAAACCTTTATACACGTGAAGAACTGGATGAAATGGCTGATATTTGTAAGGAGAAGGGAATTTACCTTGTGATTGATGAAAGCTTCCTTTCGTTTACCGGGAAACCGAAGGAATACTCGGCCATAAATCTTATAGATAAATTTGAAAATGTAATAGTGCTAAGAGCGTTTACAAAGATATTTGCAGTACCCGGTATAAGACTGGGATGTGCGGTAGCCTGTGAGAAGACGATCTCAACCATGAGAGAGCAGCTACCGGAATGGAATATCTCTGTATTGGCTCAAAAAAGCGGCCTAAGATGTCTGGAGCTCAGAGACTATGTAAAAGACAGCGTGAAGCTGGTAGACGAGGAGAGAGGATATCTCACACACGAGCTTCTTGAACTTGGCTTTAAGGTATATGATTCCAGAGTGAATTTCATACTTTTCTATTCAAAGGCTCCCTTATACAAAAGGCTGCTTGATAAACAGATACTTATAAGAGACTGTTCGGAGTTTACGGGTCTTCGTGAAGGCTATTACAGGATAGGCGTGAAAAAACACGATGAGAATACGGAGCTTATAAAAGCTTTGAAAGATATCATTAAATGACAGATCCGGGGAAGGATAAATGAAGGAGCTTAGACGGGGATTTACGACGGGAAGCTGTGCGGCTTGTGCATCAAAGGCCGCTTGCAGAATGTTGTTTTCCCGAAAAGAGATAAGTGAAATTACAATAGAGACTCCGGGGGGCGTGGAATATACTGCCCGGATACATTATGTAAACATTAATAAAAACGCTGCCAAATGTGCGGTGTTAAAGGATGGTGGCGATGATCCGGATGTTACAACAGGATTGTATATATATTCTGAAGTTGAGATTATGTCAACCAAATCTGAGCCTGATCCTTTGACTGATGGGATAATAATCCATATTGACGGGGGCGAAGGAGTCGGACGTGTTACCAGGTCCGGTCTGGATCAGGCTGTAGGAGAGGCCGCGATAAATTCCGTGCCAAGGATGATGATCAGAGAGGCTGTTTTAAGTGAAGCTCTTGCAGCGGGCTTTAGCGGCGAATTAAAGGTTGTGATATCTGTTCCCGGAGGAAGTGAGACAGCATTAAAGACCTTTAATCCCAGGCTTGGTATAGAAGGTGGAATTTCCATATTGGGAACCACCGGTGTAGAAGAGCCAATGAGCAAACAGGCTCTTATAGATACGATAGAAACCGAAATGAAGGTGGTCAGGGCTCAGGGGCTTATGGACGTAGCCGTGACCCCGGGAAATTACGGCCGGGAATATATGCAAAGAGCATACGGATATGATCTGGACCGTTCCGTCAAATGTTCAAATTTTATTGGGGATGCAATTGTACTCGCAAGAAAGACAGGGTTTAAAAGAATGCTCTTAACGGGGCATATAGGAAAGCTGATAAAGCTCTCCGGAGGTATTACGAATACACACTCGGCAGAGGGAGATTGCAGAATGGAGCTTTTGGCAGCCTCTGCCTTAAGGGCGGGCTGTGACAGAGAGGTTTGTCTCGGGATTCTGGATTGCGTATCCACCGAGGCGGCAATCTGTCTGCTAAAGGAATCCGATAAATACGATAAGGTTATAGAAGATGTATTCAGTCGGATCATGGATACACTTAAGAGGAAGGCTGACGGCGAAATTGAAATAGAGTGTATAATGTATTCCAACGATCACGGTGAAATAGCAGGGAGTAAAGGCGCTCCCCGGCTATTGGAAATAATAAAAAGAGGTATAAGATAATGGTTTATTTTGTAGGAGCATCAAGCGGTGCGGTTGATCTCATAACAGTAAGAGGAAGCAGGCTTTTGGGAGAAGCGGATGCCATCATATATGCGGGGTCTTTGGTTAATCCCGAGGTTATTGACACCTATGCAAAACCGGGAGTTTTGCTTCATGACAGTGCAAAGCTTACTCTTGAAGAGGTAATAGAGCTGATAAAGGGCTATGAAGCAAAAGGGCTTACTACTGTGAGGCTGCATAGCGGAGAGCCTTCACTTTACGGTTCCGTTAGGGAGCAGATGGATATTCTGGATAAACTGAAGATCAAATATTCAAGCTGTCCGGGCGTTTCGGCAGCCTTTGCAGCCGCAGCATCCCTTAATATGGAGTTCACTCTGCCCGATGTTTCGCAAACACTGATAATCACCCGTATGGAGGGACGCACAAGGGTAAGAGAGGATGAAAGCATAGAAAGCCTGGCATCACACAGGGCTTCGATGGCAATATATTTAAGCTCCGGAATGCTCGGAGAGCTTTCAGAAAGGCTTATGAACGGCGGCTACAGCTCCGATACGCCTGCAGCCATTGTCTATAAGGCTTCCTGGAAGGAAGAAAAGAAGTATATCTGTACAGTGGGCACACTGTTTGAAACAGGGCAGCTTCATGATATCAGCAAAACAGCGGTAATACTCATCGGGGATGCGGTTACACATAAGGATTATGCAAGATCTAAGCTTTACGATCCAAATTTTGAAACAGGCTTCAGAGGTATTAAATAATTGGAAAGGGCAGATCTGATTTATTTTACACAAAACGGCGGAAAACTCGCCGAAAGGATAGTGCGAACGGGTGACGGTGATTTTCGGGCTTTCACAAAACCGGTATCATTAAGGGAATGGACCGGTGAACGTTTTCATTCCGGTACGCCGATCATATTTATAGGGGCAGTGGGGATCGCTGTCAGAAGCATAGCTCCTTTCATAAAAGACAAGCTTACAGACATTCCGGTGCTGGTGATGGACGAAACGGGGAAGTACGTTATCCCGATTCTTTCAGCTCATTATGGTGGCGGAATTGCATTGGCAAAAAAGCTTGCAGCACTTACGGGGGCAGAGCCTGTCATTACGACTGCAACCGATTTAAACGGCTGCTTTTCCGTGGATGTTTTTGCATCCGAAAACGGGTTTCTGATATCGGATAAGGATGAGATCAAGTACTTTTCCTCCGAGGTACTTAAAGGTGCTCAGATCTGTTTCTGGACGGAAATGCCCAAGGGTATAATTAAAGAGGATAAATTAAGAAATATTAAAAATGAGATTTGTTCGGATAATAATGAGAATAAAGAGGGTAATGGGTCATTTATTGCACAACAAGACGCAAAGAAGGTTTACATAATTATATCACCTTTCAGAGATCATGTTCATTCTCACGGAAGCACAAGTATCCATCTCATACCGAAAAACATACATGTCGGGATCGGCTGCAGATCCGGGAAAACCTATAACGAACTGAAATCAGCCCTGAAGAATGCACTTGATCGTCTTAATATAAATATCAATGCCATCGGGGATATCTCCAGTATAGATGTTAAAATGGGAGAAATAGGACTTTTGGAGCTCTGTGCAAATCTCGGAATAGAAAAAAAATTCTACGGTGCTGAGGAATTAAAACGGGCAAAGGGTGATTTTGAAAGCTCCGATTTTGTAGAACAGACCGTAGGAGTGGGTAATGTATGCGAAAGGGCTGCTTTTCTGTCTGCAAGCCGCAGCGGAGGAAGTATAAAGCTTATGGGAAAAACCGGATATGATGGTATAACCGTTTCCGTATATGCAGGAGAGATAGATTTACATAAATTAGTGTTCTGACATAACCGGTTTTGTTAAAAGAGGATGATGGGTAAGGTTTACATAAATAAGTGTCCTGACAGCGATAGGACAGCCGGACCGGATACAGACTGTAGGTTTACATAAATGAGTATCCTGACAGCGGCCGGATAATCGGACAGGGTATAGGCTATAAGTTTACATAAATTATAATTCCAACAAAATAAACATAGAGGACAATAATGAAGAAAACACTTATTTTCGGGGGAACTGTAGAAGGAAGAGAACTGGCCTGGAAGCTCTGTGATCTTGGAATTGATTGCACGGTTTCCGTAGCGACTGATTACGGAGAAATGCTTCTAAAAGATAGAAAAGAAGGGGAGGCAATTCCGGCAGTCATTAAGGGGAGGCTTACAAAAGAAGAGATGACGGCTTTTTTTGAAAAAGAGGGCTGGGATATTGTTGTAGATGCAACGCATCCTCATGCTACTTTGGTTACGGCCAATATAAGAGAAGCCTGCCACGAGAATAATATCCGATACATCCGGTTGAAAAGACGTATCGTTTCCGGCCCGGAGTCTGCAAAGGGAGTATTTGCCACGGCTGAAGAGGCTGCAGAGGCGATCAAGGACGACGATGGTGTTGTTATGTTAACCACGGGCGTGAAGGAACTTGGGTGTTTTACAGAGGTGATCACAGCGGACAGACTTTACGCAAGGATACTTCCCGGCAGTGAGAGTCTGGAGAGTGCATTGTCTTCCGGTATGGCACCAAATCACATCATAGCCATGCAGGGACCTTTCTCCTATGAGCTCAATCTGGCGATGTTTAAGTCGGTAGGGGCAAAGATAATGGTCACAAAGGACGGAGGAGAAGGAAGCGGGTTTGAAGAAAAGATAAGAGCTGCGCAGAAGCTTGGAATGGATATATACGTGATCAGCGTTCCCGAGGAAAGCGGAGGCCTTTCGTTTAATGATTGTCTGGATGAACTTTGCAGGGAAAACTCGGTTATGCCCTGGGATTCATCGATAAGTGTAACTATGATAGGAATGGGGCCCGGAGGTACTTCATATCTTTTGGATAATACAAAGGATATATTAAGAGAGCAGGATGTTGTCTTCGGTGCCAAAAGGCTGATAGAGACCCTTAAAGATGAGGATTTCCCGATAAAACAAAGCTATTCGATGTATGATCCCGATGAGATACTTGAGAAGCTACGGGTTATTACGGGGGAAAGGCCCTTTGAGGAAATAAAGGTAGCTTTGCTTTACAGCGGTGATACCGGATTTTTCAGCGGAGCCGGAAAGATGAGGGCATCTCTTAAGGCATTTACGGATAACAGCGGAATTCCCGTAAAGCTTAAGATCATTCCGGGGCTTTCGTCCATGTCATATCTTTCGGCGGCAACCGGGATCAGCTATGACAATACAAAGATCATAAGTCACCACGGTAAGACGCCTAATATGCTAAATGACATAAAAAGGAACAGTAAAACATTTATTCTGTTTTCCGATTCCGAGGAGCTTAAGCTGTTTGCCTATGCTCTATATTTGGCGGGTCTTCATGATGTTACAGTATATGCCGGCTATGATCTTGGAAGCGAAAAAGAGAAGATAGCTATCTGCAAGGTTGAGAAGTACGAACAACTTCCGGTAGGAGGGCTCTGTTGTGCGTTTCTGATAAATGACGGAGATTTGTGCGCGCTTACCCCGGGGCTTAAGGATACCGAATTTGACAGGGATTCAACCCCCATGACAAAGGAGGAGATCAGGATACTCTCTGTATGTAAGCTGGGACTTAAAAAGGACAGTGTGGTCTATGATGTGGGGTGCGGTACCGGAAGTATTACCGCGGAGTGTGCAAGAGTATCTGACAGTATCAGAGTTTATGCGATAGATGCAAATGAAAATGCGGCCAAGATAACATCTCATAATGTGAAGAAGCTGGGACTTGAAAATGTGACCGTTATAAATGAACTGGCTCCGGACGCGTTTGAAGGACTTGAGCCTCCCACACATGTATTTATAGGAGGCAGTCACGGTAATCTTGAAGAAATAGTAAGATCCGTAATGCTGAAAAAACGCGGACGTGTGCGTTTTGTTATGAATGTGGTAACCTTTGAGACCATAGGAGCCATATACAATATGTTCAGCCGTATGGTTCATGATAACGAGGAGGTTGTCTGCGTCCAGATAAGCCGTACCAGAGAAATGGGCAGATACCACCTGTTTAATTCGGAAAACCTGGTCTATATTGTTTCCTTTGAGATACCGTAAGAGCGGAACACAAAAAAGCTTGTTTATTATTACAGATATCGATTTAAACAGGGATCGCCCTGTTATTAACGGAAAATGTTAAGAAAATTAGTTGACATAAAACAAGAACAATAGGTTTACATAATGAAAACGAAAGCGTTTTTGATAGCAGCTCCCGGCAGCGGAAGCGGAAAAACATTGATAACCTGCGGTGTACTTGAAGCCTTTAAGAAACGAGGCCTAAGATGTCGTGCATTTAAGTGCGGACCGGATTATATTGATCCGATGTTTCATAAAAAGGTTCTTAATATACCCTGTAAAAATCTGGACACATTTTTTACCGGAAAGGAACTGACCAATTCGATCTTTACGGATGGAGCTGAGAAATATGATATTTCCGTTCTTGAAGGAGTGATGGGATTATATGACGGAGCGGGTGGGATTACCGATCTGGCATCCTCATACGATCTTGCAAGAGTGCTCGGAGTGGATATAGTTATCGTTATAGACGCCAAGGGGATGAGCAGAACGGTATTATCCCTTATAAAGGGACTGCTCGCGGACGACAGCGAACACAGGATAAAGGGAGTCATATTAAACCGGATGAGTGTAAGTCTTTGTTCTCTCATTGAAGAGGAGATAGAGAAGCTGGGTATAAAATGCTTCGGCTGTTTTCCGGAGGATAAAGAACTGGATCTTAAGAGCCGTCATCTTGGGCTCGTAGGGCCGGATGAGATAGACAATATTGAACTTATCATTGAGAAAGCGGGAGCACAGGCAGAGAGAACGCTTAAACTTGATGAATTATCAGGGCTCGAGACTTCACTTAAGGGAGATGTAAAAAAGCTTTATCCCGAGAGTCCCGTTAAAACCCCGGGTGAATTAAAGATCGGTGTTTCCATGGATGAAGCCTTCTGTTTTTATTATGAAGATAATCTTGAGCTTCTAAAGAGAATGGGGGCAGAGGTGGTGTCCTTTTCACCGCTCCACGACAGCGCTCTTCCCGAAGACATAGATGGCATCTATCTGATAGGAGGCTATCCGGAATTATATTTAAACGAGCTGTCCTCAAATACCGGCATGATAAAAAGTATCAGAGATTTTTACAAGGCAAAAAAACCGATCATTGCGGAATGCGGTGGCTTTATGTATTTGACGGAAAGCATAACGGACGATAACGGACAGAACGCGGAAATGGTTAACATAATTAAAAGCAGGACGCGTTATAAGGGAAGGAGCACCCATTTCGGATATGTGGAGATCACCGGCAGGGATAGTAATAACTTTTTGAAGGGTACCACTGCGAGAGGGCATGAGTTTCACTATTATGAAAGTGAAGATGAGGGAAAATGCGCAAAAGCCGTGAAGCCCGTTACCGGCAGAAGCTGGGATTGTGTCCATGCCGCAGCGAATTTCTGGGCAGGTTTTCCGCATGTGTATTTTTATTCTGACACGGATTTTGTAAAAAATTTTCTTGAAGCAGCACTAAAGGCCGGGAAGGATCGTATATATATATGAATAACTCGTTTAAGTTTTTTGCAAACAAGGATTGCAGGTATTATCCCTGCCACGAGGGGATAGAAGATCTGAATTGCCTTTTTTGTTATTGCCCGTTCTATTTTCTGGATGAATGTCCGGGTAATCCGCGGTTCGGGGAAAGTGGCGGAAAAACCATAAAAATATGTACGGATTGTACCTATATCCATGAGGCCGATAACTATCCGGATATCATAAAAAGGCTGAAAAAGGAGCTGTAAGAGCTTTATAAAAATATAATTTTTTATTCATATAAAATATGCTACAATAACAAAAAATTTATAGCGAAACCGTAAAAGGCTTATTATACTTATATTGAAGGCAACTATTAGTTTTGTAAGCACTTTTACCGATATATGATTTAGGACAATAAAACTATCACAACATTCTCTAACGGAGACAAAGTATGAAATTTACGAAGATCAATGACAGAGAAATAAAGTGCATATTGACCGAGGATGAACTTGTCAGTTTCGGTATAGATCTTGATGATATCATTGAAAAGAGCGAAAGGACAAAACCGTTCTTCCGTACTATTATGGATATGGCGGCAGATCATCTCGGAATTAAGGACGAAGGCGGCTTACATATAGCTTCAGCGCAGATCAGTGTTTTAAAGGATAACAGTATTTCAATCCTCTTTCATTCATCTGATGTGGCAGATACCATTCGCAAATATCCCGGTGTCAGCGAGAAGATCAACAATATCAGGGAAAAGATCGCAAACCTTATTGGTGACAGAAGAAGCGAGGAAAATATCGCATCCGATCTTAAGCATGATATTTTAAATATTCTTGAAGAGCAGCTGAAGGCCGAGGGCAATTTCTCAGCCGAGGCACTTAGTCAGCTTAAGGAGCTTCACGAAGAAATAGATGCCGGAAGGGGTTCCGATAACACCCTTGAGGGCACGGATAAAGAGAGCTTTGTGGTTCGCTTCGAAAATATAAATGAATGTATCGATTACTGCAGGCTTTTCGGTAAAGGAAGCAATATAGCCAGCTCGCTTTTCAGAGAAGAAAAAACCGGCAGGTACTACCTTTTCGCATTAAGGGGAGGCTCCCTAAGTGAAAACTTCAAGATAGCAAAGCTTATGGCAAACGAATACGGAGTTCTTGAAGGTGATTCGCTTGCAAGGCGCACATATATAGTGGACAATTCCGATCTTATTCTTTCTATTGATGCAATGGAGCGTTTGGCTGACATCGATGGATAATGATCATACTATCCCGGTCGGGACAGAAAACAGTAAAGCATACAATAAAATATCAACAGAGGATCCCCTCTTTCGTTCGAATGAAGATGAAAACGAAGGAGGGGCCCTCTTGCGTCAGAAAAAGGCAGAGAGAAGCATAATAAAAACCTACAGAAAAGAGCTATGGAGCAGGTTTGTAAAAGCGATAGGAGATTACTCTCTGATAGAAGACGGAGACAGGATCGCGGTCTGCATTTCCGGCGGCAAGGACTCTATGCTTATGGGAAAGCTCTTTCAGGAGCTTTATGCCCATGGGAAAAGAAATTTTGAGCTTGAATTCATTGTCATGAATCCCGGTTACAGCGAGCCGAATTACAATATGATAATCGAAAATGCTTCAATTCTGGGGATACCGATACAGCTTTTTGAATCCGATATATTTGAGATAGCGGATAAGGCAGATGGTTCACCCTGTTATCTATGCGCACGTATGAGAAGAGGGGCGTTGTACAGCGAGGCACGGCGCTTAGGCTGCAACAAGATCGCTCTCGGGCACCATTATGATGATGTTATAGAAACGGTCCTTATGGGAATGCTGTACGGCGGCCAGATACAGACAATGATGCCGAAGCTTAAGGCGACAAACTTTCCGGGAATGGAGCTTATCCGTCCCTTGTACCTTATAAGAGAAGAGGATATAATTCGTTGGAGAGATTTCAATGAACTGAAATTCATCCGTTGTGCCTGCAAGGTTACCGAAAAACGTACCTCTGACGAAGACGGATATGAATCCAAACGGTTCGAGATAAAGGCCCTCATAAAGAAGCTGAAGGAGGATAACCCCTTTGTTGAGGCCAATATATTTAAGAGTATGGAAAACGTTCACACAGACACGGTCATTTCTTACAAAAGTAAGGGTGTTGTACATAATTTTCTGGAGGATTACTAGGTTATGCCCGACATTATCATTTTAATAGTGCTGCTTTTGCTTTCCGGCTTTTTTTCCGGGTCAGAGACGGCTCTTACCACGGTAAACCGTATGAAGATCAGGTCACTCAGTGAAGAGGGGAACAAAAGGGCATCGCTTCTTCTAAAGGTGCACGAGAACAGGGACAAGATGCTTTCCTGTATCCTTATCTGTAATAATATCGTAAATATCGCGGCAACGGCCATAGCTACTACGCTGGCCTTAAGGATCTCAATCTCCGTCGGGATAATGACCGGAATACTGACGGTCGTGGTTCTCATTTTCGGTGAGATAATGCCGAAGAACATTGCGGCGGTATATTCCGAGCCGATATCCTTAGCCATTGTGCGTATAATCTGGGTACTGATGATCATCTTCACACCCGTGATCTGGATAATCGACAGGATCTCCCGTCTTTTACTTTTCATATTCAGAGTAGATCTTTCAAAGGCCGATAATTCAATGACCGAGAGTGAGCTTCGTACCATCGTGGATGTGAGCCACGAGGACGGAGTCATTGAGAGCAATGAAAAAAAGCTTATAAACAACGTGTTCGATTTCGGAGACAGTACAGCAAAGGACATTATGATCCCTCGTATAGACGTTACCGAGATAAATATAAATGCAGGTTATGAAGAGATATTCGAGGTCTTTAAGGAAGAGAGATATACACGTCTTCCGGTGTATGCTGGAGAGACGGATAACATCGTGGGAATACTTAATATAAAGGATTTTTTCGTATCCGATAAAAACAGCTTCAAGGTTCGTGACATAATGCGTGATGCTTTTTATACCTATGAAAGCAAGAAGACGAGCGAGCTTATGATGGATATGAAAAATGAGTCAGCTACGGTTACCGTTGTTATTAATGAATACGGCGCATCCGTGGGTATAATCACAATGGAGGATCTCATAGAAGAGATCGTCGGTGAGATAAGAGATGAATATGATGAGGATGAGGTTGACATAATTCGAGAGACGGGCGAGGGGGAATATCTGATCCAGGCATCCATAAAGCTGGATGACCTTAACGATTCCATCGGAACCGATCTTGACAGTGAGGAATACGATTCGCTCGGCGGCTATATCATAGAAAAACTGGACAGGCTTCCGCAGGAGGGAGATGTGTTTGAGGATGAAAATATCCGTTTTGAGGTAATGATTGTGGCAAGAAACAGAGTACAGGAGGTAAAGCTTACAATACTCAAAACCGAAACAACGGAAAAAGAGCAGGAGCCCTGACTTGTTACGGTATAGGCTGACTTTGACATATCCTGATCCGGTATGCTATAATGAGCCCTGATTTATTTCGAAATTAAATGGCCTTGCCATATTATAAGGAGGAATCTATATGAAGCACATAAAGACTCTCAATACCAGAGATTACAAGAAGAGCATGAAGACAGGCGGCTGCGGCGAATGCCAGACATCCTGCCAGAGTGCATGCAAGACTTCATGTACTGTAGGAAACCAGTCCTGCGAAAATAAGAATAAATAATTTTGAATTTACTACGGGGGTGCACTTGGCCGGGTATCGCTATGATATTGGCTGAGGGCATCCCCGTTTTGTTAGGAGAAAAAATTGATCCATCAGTATAAAAACAATGGCTATAATATAGTTCTGGACGTCTATTCCGGGGCTGTCCACGTTGTGGATGATGTTACATACGAATTAATCTCAATAATGGAAAACAATATTGATCTGTCGGATGAAGAGCTTTATGAAAAGACAGGTCAAAAATTTTCTGTGGAGGAGATAAGTGAGGCAGCCGAAGAGATAAGAGAGCTTAAAAAGGCGGAAAAGCTTTACACTTCGGACGGCTACGAGCCCTATGTAAGGGACTTTGTAAAAAACAGGCACATAGACCCGGTAGTTAAGGCAATGTGTCTTCATATAGCACACGATTGTAATCTGCGCTGTAAATACTGCTTTGCCGAAGAGGGCGAATATCACGGAAGAAGGGCTCTTATGAGCTTTGAAGTCGGTAAAGCTGCCCTCGATTATCTGGTTGAGCATTCGGGGAACCGCGTGAATCTGGAGGTCGATTTCTTTGGCGGAGAGCCGCTTATGAATTTTGATGTTGTTAAGAAGCTTGTAGAATACGGCAGGTCCATAGAGGAAGAAAAGAACAAGAAATTCAGGTTTACTCTTACCACAAACGGGATGCTCTTAAATGACGAGGTTCTGGAATTTGCCAATAAGGAATGCGGAAACCTTGTACTTTCCATCGACGGACGGAAAGAGGTTCACGACAGGATGAGGCCTTTAGCCGGCGGGCAGGGCTCGTATGATATGATCCTCCCGAAATTTAAAAAGGCGGCAGAAAGCAGAAATCAGACCAATTATTACGTAAGGGGTACTTATACTCATTACAACACGGATTTTGCGCGCGACGTACTTCATCTTCACGATCTCGGCTTCGAGCAGATATCCGTAGAGCCGGTTGTTGCCGATCCGAAGGAGGACTACGCACTTAAGGAAAGTGATCTGCCCGTGCTTTTGGAGCAATACGATATTCTTGCACGTGAAGTTATAAAGAGATTAAAGGAAGGGCGGTTTATTAACTTCTTCCATTTTATGATAGATCTTGAGGGCGGTCCCTGCGTTGCAAAACGTCTTTCGGGCTGCGGTTCGGGAGGAGAGTATCTAGCGGTTACTCCCTGGGGAGATATATATCCCTGTCATCAGTTTGTGGGTGAAGAAGAATTCCTTATGGGCAATGTTTTTGAAGGCATTAAGAACACGACTCTCAGGGATGATTTCTCAAAGTGCAATGTTTACTCGAAGCCCGAATGTAAGGACTGCTTTGCAAAATTCTACTGCTCCGGAGGATGTGCGGCGAATTCCTATCATTCTACCGGAAACATAAACGGAAATTATAAAATAGGCTGTGATCTCGAAAGAAAGAGAGTTGAATGCGCTATCATGATAAAAGCAGCCTTAAGTGACGGAGAAGACGAATGAAGACAAAATGGATAGTCCTTTCCAGAAACAGATGCAATTATTCCGAAGAAGCTAATGCACTTGGTGTAAGTGAGGTTATCGTACGCATAATGCGTAACCGGAATATAGTGGAAAGAAAGGATGAGGAAGCATATCTTAACGGCACCGTAAACGATCTTTATGATGGGTCAGTTATGGCGGATATGGTCCCACTTGCAGATAAGCTTAAGGAAAAGATAGACAGCGCTGCCCACATAAGGATAATGGGTGATTACGATGTGGACGGCGTGTGTTCCTCGTATATTCTGCTCAGTTCATTAAAAAAGCTCGGGGCTAATGTAAGCTGCGTGATCCCTGACAGGCATAAGGACGGCTACGGACTGAATTCTCGTCTTATAAAAGAGGCCAAAGATGCAGGCGTTGATACGATAATCACCTGCGATAACGGTATTTCGGCTATAAAGGAAATAGAGGAGGCAAATGCATTGGGAATGACGGTTCTTGTAACCGATCACCATGCCATTCCCTTTCATATGGAAGGTGAAGAAAGGATTGAAGATCTGCCTGATGCCTATGCTGTTGTGAACCCTCACAGGAGCGATTGTCCCTATCCCTATAAGGAGCTGTGCGGAGCCGGTGTTGCCCTTAAAGCAATGGAATATCTTTATTCTCTGTACAAAAGAGAATGGGATAAAAACAGCGATCTTTATGAGGTGGCAGCACTTGCGACAAACTGTGATGTTATGCCTCTTACCGGAGAAAACAGAATAATTGTGCGTCACGGCTTAAAGCTTATGAGAAATTCCTCAAACAAAGGCTTAAAAGAGCTTATTGAACTAAGCTCCATCTCAGGCATAGAACTCAATACCTTTCATCTGGGGTTTGTGCTCGGCCCCTGCATTAATGCGGCGGGAAGGCTTGAGACGGCAGATCTTGCACTCGATCTACTTATGTCAACCAATGAAGCAGAGGTTTCAAAGCTTGCTCATAAGCTGAAAGAGTTGAATGACAGCCGTAAATCCCTTACACAGAAGGCTGTGGACAGAGCCTGCGAAATAGCAGAATCTGAAAGTTATGTAAATCAAATGGTGCTTGTGATAAAGCTTGACGATTGTCATGAAAGTATTGCAGGGCTTGTGGCCGGAAGGCTGAAGGAAAAGTATAAGAAACCGACGATCGTATTTACGGATGCACTTTCAAGTGAAGGAGACCGGATACTTAAGGGATCGGGGCGTTCGGTGGATTCCTATGATATTCATTTTGCACTTACAGAGGTAAGTGAACTTCTTTTAATTTTTGGCGGGCATAAGAAGGCAGCGGGGCTTTCAATAGAGCCGGATCGTTTTGAAGAATTAAGAGAGGCTTTAAACAAAAACTGTAAGCTGACAGAAGACAACCTGATAGAGACGGTATATTGTGAAGCCATTCTCAATTTTAAATACGTAAGTGAAAAGCTTGCGGAGAGTCTGAAGGCGATAGAGCCTTTCGGAGAAGAAAACAAACAACCATTATTCTGCGTGGACAAGGTTACGATAAAGAATATAAAGATATTCGGAGCCGATAAGAACGTGTTTAAGGGAGAGGCCGATGACGGAACGGGAAAGATAAACGTTAAATTTTTCGGTGAAGCAGAGGCCTTTGAACGGTTTATAAAAGAGCACAACGGTCATATAAAGCTTTGCTACAGCCCGGGAATAAACGAGTTTAACGGATACAGAAACTTAGAGCTTACGGTAAAATATTATGACTGCTGATCATTTTTATCATCATCTTTTTTGGTCTTATAAGAATAGGTCTCGTCATAGATACCGTGTCCTGAACGGATATTAAGCATCATTAAAAATATGTGGATCAGAACAGGGATCGCAAAGGTGCAGAAACCGGAGATTATAAGCAGCTTCATGGTAAGTTCGCTCCCTATAAGGGCAAAGACAAGTGTTGAAATATAAAGGCCTGCAAGGAGTATGATCGCGATCCAGGCAAGTATGCGCTTAAGGTTCATATAGCCTCCGGAGAATGTGATTTTACAAAAGTTTCGCTTTAATCTTATATCAAATAGTGTTAATATATGTCAAGTCATATAAAAAAATACGGGGGCGTAGGCTCCTTATAATATGGAGGAACTATAAATTATGAAGATTCTTGAACAGTGGAGAGACATGGCTTACTCAACCACAGCCAACAAAGGAGATCTGCAGAGGCTCTGGCAGAAGTATTTCCTTAAGGAAAAGGAAATGTATCAGGAGCTTTTAAAGAATCCCGATGAAGAAGTTAAGGGGACGGTTAAGGAGCTTGCCGATAAATTCGGTATAGACATTATGACAATGACCGGCTTCCTGGACGGTATAGATGAATCACTGGTCACTCCCAATAACATAGAAGAGATGGAAGAGGACACAGTTGTATCTCTTAAATTCGATAAGGTAAAGCTTTATAAGAACATGGTCGGTGCCAAGGCCGACTGGCTTTACGAGCTGGAGGAGTGGAATGATATTTTCACACCCGAGGAAAAGGTACAGTATTATAAGGAGCAGAAGCGTTCCACAACCTTTGTACGAGAGGGCAAAAAGATTGGAAGAAACGATCCCTGTCCCTGCGGAAGCGGAAAGAAGTACAAGAATTGCTGCGGTAAAAACGCCTGAAAAGGTGTTTTACAATAAATGATCGTTCAGTCTCTCGTATGGATTGAACAAAAAGGAGAAAAAATTATGAATATTACACTGAAGGACGGCTCAGTCAAAGCTTATGACGAGCCAAAGACGGTACTGGAAATTGCCCGTGACATCAGCGAGGGTCTTGCAAGGGTCGCTTGTGCGGGTTCTGTGAACGGTGAAAGGGTGGATCTTCGAACTACCATCTCTGCCGATTGTGAGCTTTCAATACTCACAGCGGACGATGAGCTTGGACTGGCCACCATAAGGCACACAGCCTCGCATGTGCTTGCTCAGGCATTAAAGCGCCTTTATCCCAACATCCAGCTGGCCATCGGTCCTTCCGTTTCCGATGGTTTCTACTACGATGTGGACAGTGAGACACCGATTCTGGAAGAGGATCTTGAAAAGATCGAAGCCGAGATGAAAAAGATCGTTAAGGAAGATTATAAGATCGAACGTTTTGAGCTTCCCAGGGATGAAGCCATAAAATTCTTTGAGGATCAGAACGAGCCATATAAGGTACAGCTTATAAAAGACCTTCCGGAAGGAGAGGATATCAGCTTTTACAAACAGGGAGATTTTACCGATCTTTGCGCTGGTCCTCATATTATGTCAACCAAAGGCGTTAAGGCATTCAAGCTTATGAAGCTTGCAGGTGCATACTGGAGAGGTGATTCCAAAAACAAGATGCTTACCCGTATATACGGAACGGCATTTGCAAAGAAGGCAGATCTGGACAATTATCTCTATGTGCTTGAAGAAGCAAAGAAGAGAGATCACAGAAAGATCGGTAAGGAAATGAAGCTCTTCATGTTCTCGGATATGGGACCGGGCTTCCCGTTCTTCCTTCCCAACGGTATGATCCTTCGTAACGAGCTTATGGGCTACTGGAGAAAGGTGCATCGTGAAAACGGTTATCAGGAGATAGAAACCCCTGTTCTTCTGAATCAGGAGCTCTGGGTTACCAGCGGACACTGGGCTCATTATCAGGAAAACATGTACACATCCATGATAGATGAGCAGATGTTCTGCGTTAAGCCGATGAATTGTCCCGGTTCTATCCTGGTTTATCAGAACCAGCCGAGAAGCTATCGTGAGCTTCCCTTAAGGCTTGCAGAGGTAGGTTTGGTTCATCGTCACGAGGCCAGCGGAGCTCTTCACGGTCTTATGAGAGTTCGTGCCTTCCATCAGGATGATGCGCACGAATTCATCACCATGGACCAGGTAAGCGAAGAAGTACAGAATATCGTACGTCTGATCACCAGCTTTTACGATAAGTTCGAATTCAAATATCACATAGAGCTTTCCACCCAGCCTGAGGACCATATGGGATCGGATGAGGATTGGGAGAAGGCTACAAACGGACTGAAGGATGCCCTTGAGAGCATGAACCTTCCCTATGAGATCAATGAAGGAGACGGAGCCTTCTATGGCCCCAAGATCGACTTCCATCTGGAGGACTGTCTGGGAAGAACCTGGCAGTGCGGTACCTGTCAGCTGGATTTCCAGCTTCCGTTAAATTTCGACCTGCACTACATCGGACAGGACGGAGCAGAGCACAGGCCGGTTATGATCCACAGGGTTGTATTCGGATCAGTTGAGAGGTTCATTGGAATCCTTATAGAAAACTATGCCGGAAAATTCCCTACCTGGCTTTCACCCGTACAGGCACGCATACTTCCCATTTCGGATAAGTTTATGGATTATGCGAAAGAGGTTGAAGCCAAGCTTAAAGATGCCGGAGTTCGTGCAGAGATAGACGAGCGTTCTGAGAAGATCGGCTTCAAGATAAGAGAGGCCCGTCTTGAGCGTATCCCCTATATGCTGGTTGTGGGTGCAAAGGAAGCCGAGAGCGGTACGGTTTCTGTTCGTTCACGTTTCGAAGGCGATGAAGGAGCTAAGAACCTTGATGACTTTATTAAAGACATCACAAAAGAAATCTCGGAGAGAATACGCCGGGAAGATAAGATAAACGAGGAAGAGGGCAAATAATAAAGCTCAGTCTTTATCAGTTCCGTTTTTAATCTCGTCGATAATGAATGGAGGACGATTGCGCGAGGCGTCAAGCGTCCTCCATATATATTCTCCGATAAGTCCCAGCATCATAATAATGAGTCCGAAGCCGAAGAGAAGAACGCACATAAGAGATGACCAGCCGAGGATCGGCGTGCCTACGGTAAATTTTTCTACCAGTACGGAGATTACAAGTATAAAGGCAAGAATATCAAATATAAACCCGATGATCATCATCGCACGTAAGGGCATATATGAAAAGCTCATTACGGAATCCAGAACCAGCTTGAATTTCTTTGAAAAGGTCCAGCGGGAGGAACCTACTTCGCGGTCAAGCCTGTCAAACCAGATGATATCCGTCCGGAAGCCCAGCCACATTACCTGAAGAGTAAGAGAAGAATTCTTCTCATCCATAAGCTTTAATACTTCAATGGCCTTACGGTCTATAAGGTAGCAGTCGCAGCCTCCGTCGGGCATATTTTTGTTTACTGTTTTTCTGACTATGGAATAATAGCAGTTGGCGAAAAAGACTTTTACGGGATTTTCCTTTCTGCTCCTTCTTGCAGCCAGGACTACCTTGTTGCCTTTCTGCCAGCTTTCAAACATTTGAAGGATAAGGGTTGAATCCTCCTGAAGATCGGCTTGCTTTGTAACGGCACAGTCTCCGGTGCACTCTGACAGACCGGCAAGAAGAGCCGAATGCTCACCGAAGTTTTTTGAGAGTTTTATGCATCGGATATGCTCATCCTTTTCTCTGAGTTTATTCATGACAAGCCAGGAGGTATCACCGCTTCCGTCATCCACAAAGATCAGCTCGTAGTCGGGAATGTTCGGGAAGACCTTGACTTTCATATCTTCATAAAGAGCTTCTAAGGTATCTGAATTATAATAAACGGGAACTATTATGGATAGTTTACTCATGTGTACCGGCCTCCGCTTGCATATATTTTACATATTGGTCATATTCACGTAAATATTCCGACTCGTCGTAATGTTCGCTGGCAAGAACCAGAAGGATAGAATCGGGAGAGAAATCGTACATTTCCTTCCATATCAGGTTTTTCAGATAAAGACCTTTCATTGGTTTATCCAGAAGTATCACCTCGGATTCACTTCCGTTGTCCACACGAACCTTACTGTTTCCGCAAACATTTATAAGCACGAATTCGGAACGTAGATTTGCATGGCAGCCGCGTATCACAGTTGAGTCCGAACCATATATGTAAAAAACCCGCTGTATGGTGAAGGGAATATCATTGCCGCTGCCTTCCATAACAACGAGATTGCCCCGTTCATCACCGAAATCCCTGAACTGAAGTACTTTATATTGATCCTTTA
>JAILOD010000105.1 GCA_024691015.1 Lachnospiraceae bacterium | reverse complement strand
ACCCTTTAAGCCTCAGGCGGATTTTATTAAGGGAAGCTACAGCATAGATCCTGCGGTATTTTTGGATGAGGACGGACGTACATACTGCTACTACGGCGGGCTCTGGGGAGGACAGCTGGAAATGTGGCAGTCCGGGACCTTTAACAGAGACGAGAGAAGGCCTGAAGGCGATGAACCTGCGATAGGCCCTATGTTTGCGGAGTTTTCCGATGATATGACGGAATTCATATCGAAGCCGAAGCATATTCAGATCCTTGATGAAAACGGAGATCCTCTGAAAGCTTCCGATGAAGACAGACGCTACTTTGAAGGACCCTGGATGCATAAGCTGAACGGAAAGTACTACCTTTCATATTCCACAGGAACGACGCATTACATCTGCTATGCCGAGGGCGACAGACCTGACGGACCTTTTACCTATAAAGGACGTATAATGGAACCCGTGATCGGATGGACAACGCATCACTCGATAGTGGAGATAGACGGGGAGTGGTATATCTTCTATCATGACAGTGAAAAAACCGGGATATCCCACGAACGATGTGTGAAGTATACGAAACTGGATATTGATGAAAAGGGAAATATCACCACGATAAATCCCTATGAATAGAAGTTACCGGAAGTCAGCGGGGCTTAGGAATAAAATCCTGTTGACTTCTTCATTTATTTCCGCGAGTACCGGCTTCTTTTCAAATCCTGTGTTAGTTTCATCAATATCTTTTACATTGAGAATACATTAGAACTGTAGATTACTTTAAGAAGAAACGGATTCCTGAAGAATGATATCCGCCATTTCTCCCACATCCTTCATTGTAGTGACTTTTCCCATAGGTATTTTGATTGAAAATTCCTTCTCCACGGCAACAATAAGATTAATATGCTCGAAAGAATCCCAGTCTTCAATATCCTTCGATGTGGTTGTCTCCAAAAGTTCTATGGAATCATCATCAAAAACATTTCTGAAAACCTCTGTAAGCCTCTCAAATACTTCTTCTCTTGTCATATCCTTTTCCTCCGCTCTTCCTGAAATATAATCTAATCATTTTATCTCACTCCACCCGTTACCGCAATATTCTGCCCCGTCACAGCCTCCGCGGCATCAGACAAAAGATAGCTGATAACCGGAATAACATCTCCTATGGTAATATTCCTTCCGAGCGGGTTTATTTCCGCATTTTCCTTCAGCACCACTTCTTTCTTCAGAGTACCGTTATGAAATTTGGTATCCATCATATCCGGTGAAACCCCGTTCACGGTGATCCCTTTTGCCGCGTATTCTGCAGATAGCGCCTTCATAAGACCAAAGAGTGCATACTTAGAAGTCACATAGGGAGACTGGTAGGCAGGAGGATTCCCAAGAATACATGAGGAAAGCATAAGGACAACCCTGCCGTACCTTTTCTTTACCATGGGACCGATAAGGCCGTTTAGAAGTGTGGCTGCTGACATAAATGATATATCCATACTATGCCGGAAATCCTCCGGATCTCTTTTATGAAATCTGCTGCCGGTCATTTTATCTGAAGGAAGATGTACAAAATGATCGGGGAAAATTCCTTTTATCTTTATCTGATCCAGCAAATGTACCGGATCTTCTCTATCAAGGAAGTCACCTTTAAGAGGGAACAAACGCTCACCGAATCTTTCCTTCAGTACGCAGAAGTTTTCGCTGTCGTTTCTGTAATGAGCATAAATCAGAGAATAGTTATCACCGATGGAATTTAAGAGTTCCGTTCCTATATCGGACGAAGCCCCGGTCACGAGAATACATCTGTCATCCATTTACCAATACCTGCATCTTTCCTTTTAATACTTTTTCTCCCTTGTCATTCATCATAGTAACCTTAAGCTCGATCCTTTGAACCGTATCATTCATATCCGTGATCTCTCCGGTCACCGTGATAACATCGCCCAGGATCACCGGTTTTATAAACTTGCTTTCTACAGACTGGATAAGACTTTTTTCCCCGGGAAGATACACACCTGCAAGAGTTGACATTAAGGAGGCGCTAAGCATGCCAAATACCACTCTATCACGGTATCCTTTAGACTCTGCATATTGCCTGTCATTATGAAGAGGATTGACATCCCCTGTTATGATCCTGAACATATTGAGCTTTTCTTCGTCCAGAACAGCATCAAAGCTCATCTTCATACCGGGCTTCAGATCCTTATAGCCATAGTGATTCATGTTTTTCCTCATACCTTTTCGGCAAGCAGTCCGACAAGAATAGAATTCTTTTTTTTGACCGCTTTTTCTAGCTTCATATCTCCGGCTGCTGCATATAACCGGTCTTTTATCCCGAATCCGGCGGCTTTTACAAGCTCCTCGACCTCTTCTATACTGTTAAAGAGAAAAATATGATCTATTTCCGGCGCGTATACAGGTACAGTGACATAAAGATATGCTTTATCAGAGCTAATACTGCTCACATGTGAAATCATACCCAAAGGATCCTCAAGATGCTCCAGCACCTCGGCAATAACTACAAAATCGTATTTTTCAGAGGGTTTATGATCATAGGCATTCTTCTTAAATACCCTGCATTTATCCATTTTTTCCTTATCGAGATGCTCCTTTAGATAAGCACATGTCTGATTAACGGATGTTTCCGATACATCGATCGCATCATATGCCGAAAAACCATTTATCTCAACCGACTCACAGAAATATCTGCCGTGACCGGGTCCGATCTCAAGATACCGCGCTCCTTTCATTCCCTTCATAATATACCGGAACCAATGGAACATCCTTATGTGATTTGACCACAGATATCCTGAAACAGAAAGACCAACCATATATTTTGACATATATTCCCTTCTGCTGTATACGAGCCTTTCGGTTTCTTCAAAACTCGAATACCTGTAACGGCCGTGCTCCAGAAAGTACATGGTCTCTTGTATGGTATCCTCAATCAGAAGCCTGTTTGCATCGGCTATTTCCGTGATACTCATACTCTGACTGTAAAACCCGAGAATATCCTCCAGCTGGGAATAATCATCCTCAGTAAAATACTTATCTATGGTATAGAGAATGCTTTCTTTCTGCCGTGGATTTGAAGCAAAAATCAGTTCGAGGAATTCCTCTGTCTTTTAATTTACGCCTGTCAGTCCGTTTCCTGCCATATTAAACTCCGTTGCAGATATCTATGTATCTGTTCTTATTAACATAGTTCTCATTTATATCAAAATGCCATACCGTATTTCCGCCCTCGTCCTCAGAAATCTTTTCGAAGCCCTGCAGCGCGTAGAATTCCTTTACCATAGCGTTTTTTGCGGTAGGATAATAATATCCGATTATTGTCTTTATCTTCCTTTCCGCACATTTTTTCACCAGCTCGTCCATCATCGCAAATTCCATATCCCTTTTCAGTACCCGGCAGCTCATGATCCAGAGGTCGATATGGCACTCATCACCTGTAACATGCCCTATGACAACACTCACCACTCCGTTATCTCCGAATTTATCAGTAAGCCTGCCATAGAGTGTGATATATTCACCGGTGGCGGCTACCTTCTCTATCTCGCTTTGTGTATAGCGTCTGGTGGTTAAGTTAAACTGGTTGCTTTTATTTGTAAGCTGGGAGATCCTTGACATATAGGCAGGGATAAACTCCTGTATTTCACCCTTCATTTCAAGTGACCTTAGATATTCCCCGTAATCAGTGAAGGTATTCAGGCTTTCAAGTCTTTTTGCGTTTGCCTTATACATTTCGTTCCTGGTCATATCATCCTTTGACAGGTTTGTGGCTTCAAAGAAGCCGGATTTGTCAATGATCCCGATATAATTCTCAGGACGGTCGCCGATCTCGGGGACGGCTGTCCCCGGCACATTTGAGCGGACGATCTCTCTCTCCGCCGGATTATCATCCACGAAAACAAAGCTTTCCGGAAGAAGATTAAGCTCTTTTGCAGTATTGATGAGGTTTTCGCTCTTTGGAAGCCAGTTTATTTTTTTATATATAAAGTCTTCGGGCTTAAGGACTGAATCATCCCTTTTCAGCCCCGCTAATGCTGTTTCTTCATCATTCTTCGAATTGAGAGTCAGGAGAACGCCAAGCTGCCCCAAAGCCCTGATATATGTCTGAAATTCACTATAGGTCTGTCCAATGGGGGTTTCCTGCCCTGTTTCTATATTATCGGGACCGTCATCCCCGATAACACCTCCCCAGAGGGTATTATCCATATCAAGCATCAGAACTTTTTTATTTTTCCCCATGAGAGATTTTATTATGTTTGAAACATTAAAGGAAAAATCCGGTATTGCAGGAACGGCCAGAGCATATTTATACATATGCCAGTAAAAAGGGTCAGACCATTCTTTCAGACCGTAGGAAGCTGAAATATAATTTATATCATTGATATAAAAATTGTCTGTGGAATCGGCATAACTGTTAAAACGCATATTTAGCCTTGAGATGAAATTGACTCTCCCTCTGGGATCGCTTGCGTCTTTATTACCTAATAACCTATAATATGGGTATTCAAAATTATTCTGAATAACAGGGCACTTATAAACGGATGAGATCCTTTTCCACATATTTTCAAACCGCAGATACTCATTTTCAAGTTTTTCCTCCACTATTTCAGGAGTATCGCTGATATCGGGATAACGTCTGATATTTTTGTTAAAGGTGCATATAAAGATAATATCCGGCTTAAAAGCTTCAAGCTCCGGATTTGGAAACATGGCATCTTCATAAAATCTGTTATATTCAGACTCGTAAAACTCGGGACGGATGCCCTGATCAAGAAGAAACAGTTCCATCATCTTCATGATATCGTTAGTGGTAGCTCCTCCGAGTATGGCGATCTTTAACGGTGTCAGATCAGTTTTTTTCAGTAAAAGCTTCTTAAGCTGTTTCTTTCTCCGTATCAAATTGTCACTGTTAAAAGGGTATTTCAATTCTTCCATTCTGGTTCTGGCCCCTTATACCTGTTCTACAGTAAATAATCCGCTGCTGTAATTATATTTAAAATACTGGCTCGCTAAAAACATACCGTCCCTGTTCCTTACTTCGATTTTCATATCATACCCCCCGAGCGTATCGTCACCGGCTTCTTCAGGAACGATATTCAGCTCCTTCAGACAGAAATCCATGGCATATTGGGAATAAAGAGTATCCATATCTTTGATATAAAGTGATATGACATGGTCATCATCCGCTGCCCAGAACATGTATTCAACGGCATCCTTCCGATCTGACAGGTCTTCTGTCTTCCGTTCCTTCCATCTTTTAATATCTTCATCCCAGGGGATGCTGTATGCGGGGTCGTTACGGTGATCAGGAATGCCCAGCTTTTTCATGTATTCAGACAGGTAATCACCCACAGACGCCGCTCCTATAAAGTTAAGATGTCCGCTGTCACCGAAACAATGATCATAATCCATATCAAGTTCATCCATCATTTCATTAAACGGAATACAGTCCCCGCCGTTATCGAGGGTGAGCCTGATAAGGGCATTAAGCTTTTTCTGGCGTTCTTCATTATAGGTTTCCTTTGTAACAGGGATGTCGACAAGCACACATTTTACTCCTTTTTCCCTACAGAGACTAAGTATGCGTTTATAGTATCTTACCCCGTCACCATCCTTTAATTCCCTGGACGCATCTGTGAGATGTTCGGGTTTCTCAGCTCCCCTTACAGATGTCATGATATAAGCGCCTTTATCAAGATTGGGTTTTGCCACGAAATCGTTTTTATCCAATGCTTCATATCTGTCATGATATGAGTATATCATGGAGAGAAAGGATGCCTTCCCACCCTCAAAGAATCTTCCGGCATAATCTATAGCTTCCAGCTTATTTTTATTAAGAGGAAGGGCGTCAATGGATTCATGGACAAAGCCATACCCGGAATTGATTGCATCATTTTCTTCGGAGATTTTGGCAGAATCAATAAAAACCACGGTGGGGTTGCATCTTTCCAGGGCCTCCGCCAATACATAATATGTCATCTGTATCGATTCCCCGGCAGATGCAAGATTATAGGAAGAAATGCCGTGATTTTCCCATATGTATACAGGATCCACAGCTTCACGTATTCTGCTGGCACCTAAATAAAGAGCATCAAAATCTGTTTTGGCATTAAAAAACTCATGCTTCCTTTCTTCGCTTGTTTTATTCATCAGAATACGCGAACACAGCAGCGTCATTAAAGCGGTGAGTATAATAAATATTAGGCTGGAGATAATACTGTTTTTTTTCATTTAGAACCCCTGATATATAAAGTCTGCGGCATGATAGCCGGGACCGTATTTTCCATAGATCAATACAAATAAAAATAAAGCTATCCAGATTAAAAACCTGAATACCGTTCCCTGAAGTGCAACCCAGTTCCTGGCATATCCGTGCCGTTCCCGTAAAATGGCAGCGAGAATAAGGATCAAAAGTGATATAAAAATAACATGAAAATCCACATCTGAAAGTCCTGCCTTGAGGAGTTCTCCATTAAAGAATATCCATGGATTAAATACGGAAGGGGTGAAGGCGCGAATAAGCAGAATTATCCTTTCAAAAGCGCTGTTGATCCCGTCAGATAAAAAGAATATGAGGGATATGGAGAGAATAAGATAGGTTCTGACCATCCTGAAGAGCCGCCAGCTGAAACTATTTTCATTAACATGGAGGAATTCATTAATCTTTTTTAATGACGGACCTAAAGCTTCATAGAGGAACATGATGACAAAATAATACATTCCGCAGCCCAGAATGTATTTATAGTTCCCATGCCAGATTCCCATTACAAGCCATGTGAAGAACATTCCGGCTCCAAGGGAAAAAAGCTTTCCCGCACGTTTCCCGTGGCTTTTCCTGATATTAGTAGAAACAGACTGTACTGTTTCTGATTTCAGGACGGGGTACATGATATAATCCTTTGCCCAGTTTCCGAGGGACATATGCCATCTCTGCCAGAATTCCTGTGATGATTGTGAGAAAAAGGGATTATTAAAGTTCTCCGGAAGCTCAATCCCGAATATTTCCGCGGTACCAAGCACAATATCAATACTTCCGGAAAAATCAGTATACAGCTGAATCGGATAGGACAGTAAAACAATCCAGCCCCAAATGCCGCTATAATATGAAGGATTTCCTGAAACATTATTGACCAGTATGGCAAACCGTTCGGAAATAACAAGTTTCTTGAAGAACCCCCACAGTATCCTTTGCAATCCTCTTTGCATTTTTTCGAGGCTGAAGCTGCGTCCTTCGTACAGAGGAAGCAGAGTAGTATACCGGCATATGGGACCTGTTGTAAGTAAAGGGAAGAAGATCAGGAAATGAAATAACTTGAAGAAATTCTTCTGTGGTTCAGCCGTTCCCCAATAACAGTCAACAGTATAGCTGATGGCCTGACAGGTATAGTAACTCATGCCAAGGGCACAGGCCAAAGGGAAACCCCCAAAGGCTGGGAAAGCAGGAATCTTCGTATGTATGAAAGATGATAACTGCACCCAGTACGCAGATCCCTTAAATAGAAACCATATCAGTGAATTTAATATGACCGCGGTTATGGTGATAACAAAAGCAGCACGGCCGGATCCGGATCTATTTTTTGCATGGATCGCAGAAAAATAAATTATAAGTGTTGATACAATGATAAATACTATGGTGTAAGGCTCCGCTGCCATACAATAAAACAATACACTTATAATTAACAGACTGATCCATTGATGCTTTTTGGGTGTAATAAAGTACACAAATGCGCCGGTCAGCACAAAAAGAAGATAAACAGGGGATGTAATTGTCATCGGAATCATATGTGTATCTCTCCGTAATACAGAATGGAAACATTATATCATAGAATGGGTTTGGGTGTTTTCTTAATAATAGTGAAATGATTTTTACATTGAGAGGACTTGACGCGTATGTTAAAATACTAGTCGGCGACTTTTGGGTAGACGAAAAGGCATTAACCGGAGGTCGGTAGATACATGAAGTGATTTAAAAAACGGAGGAAAACAAATGGCAAACAAATGGGTCTACACCTTTAAAGAAGGTAACATGTCCATGAGAAACCTGCTCGGTGGTAAAGGAGCCAACCTTGC
>JAILOD010000213.1 GCA_024691015.1 Lachnospiraceae bacterium | reverse complement strand
AGTCATCGGACTTGGAAAAAAGCTTGGAGCGAAGACCGTAGTGGAGGGAGTGGAAAACGCAGAACAGTTAAGCTTCTTGAACTGTTGTGGCTGTGATCTCCTTCAGGGAGATTACTTGTGCGAACCTTTACCCGAATACAGGTTCCTTGATCTTTTGGAAAAGCAGGAAATTTCGGAAAAGACTGCTTGATCAGAGCTGAAAATGGTTGTTTTCCATAATTTCAAGGATATGGTAGAATAGGCGGAAGAAAGGATGAAGCCTATGAAAACCGCAATCTGCTATTATTCAGAACATCATGGTAATACAAAGATGTTGTTGGATGCCATACAGGAAGCTGACCCCGATGTTATACTGATCGATTGCACCAAAAAGCATGAGATCGATCTTCTGGGATATGATCGCATCGGTTTTGCTTCCGGTATATACTATGGCTCTTTTGCCAAGCAGCTCCTTTCATTCGTCCAGATCAATCTCCCGGATAAGAAGCAGGTCTTTTTCATTTTTACCTGCGGCAACATGGCACCCACTTACACGAAAAGGATCAGGGAGATCGCAGAAGCAAAGGAAGCAAGGATCCTCGGAGAATATGGCTGCTTCGGTTATGATACCTTCGGCCCTTTCAAGCTGGTCGGCGGCATCAAAAAAGGTCATCCAACGGAGGAAGAGATACAGGGTGCAGTGTCCTTTTACAGAAAACTGATTGGAGAATAGATGTCATTATGAATGATGTTATTAAAGTAGATAAAGATTATAAAAAATGGGTCAATGAGATCAAGAAGCGCTATGCAAAAAGCCAGATTAAAGCCTCTGTTGCAGTAAATAAGAATGTATTGGCTTTTTATTGGTCACTTGGACAGGATATATCGGAGAGGAGCTTTGAGAACATTTATGGAAGTGGATTTTATAACACATTAAGTAAAGATCTGAAAGCTGCTATACCCAATGTTGAAGGTTTTTCAGTGACTAATATAAAGTACATGCGTCGATTCTATGATCTTTATCATAGAAATCATCCACAAGTTGTGGACGATTTTACTATTGACCAGACAGAATCAAATCATCCACAAGCTGTGGACGATTTAAGCGACCATGCATCCACGGATTTATCACTGGAAGAGTTGTTTTCAATACCCTGGGGACATCATAGGTATATCATTGATAAATGCAAGGGAGATGCGGAAAAGGCTGTCTTTTATGTAAAGAAGACTATACAGAATAACTGGTCAAGAGCTGTGCTGTTAAATTTTCTTGATACAGATCTTTACGAAAGACAGGGAAAAGCAATATCGAATTTTCTGTATTCTCTTCCGGCTGAGCAGGGAGATCTTGCTCAGGAGATTACAAAGGATCCCTACAATTTTGACTTCATTGCAATAAGAGAAAAATATAATGAGGAAGAGTTGAAGACTGCCTTGATGGACAATATAACTCGATTTTTGCTTGAGTTAGGGAAACACTTCGCTTTTGTAGGTAAGGAATATCCTTTACCTATTCCGGGCACGGAGGAGCGTATCGATCTTTTGTTTTATCATCTTAAACTCCATTGCTACATAGTGGTGGAAGTGAAGGTGAGACCCTTTAAGCCTGGAGATATAGGTCAGATAGGGACATATATTAATATCGTTGATGATATAGTAAAATCTGAAACAGATGGAAAAACCATAGGACTCATCATTTGCAAGGACAAAAATAGTGTTCTTGCCAAATATGCTGTGAATAGTTCGGCGGAGCCGATAGGGATATCCTCATATGAACTATCAAATCTGTTGCCGGAAGAGGTACAGGATGTCTTGCCATCAATCGAGGAGATAGAAAATGTTTTAGAGGCTGACAATATATAATAATGAGAATATAAAAAAAACAATACAAAGGCGGTTTTCAGACATAGAGTTTGGAAGCCGCTTTTTTTATTGTCAGAGAAAGCGGGAGAGGAGGGAGCCGGTGCTATCCGGCTTAAGAACGTATGATACAGGAAGAAAGCACACAAAAGACGGTTGCTTTGATGGTCATGACCGGGAAACTCACGGAGAATGTCCTGAAGAAAGCGATGCGCATGTATCTGGATTATCAGAAGCACAGGCCGGAAAAGCATGGGCGAATATCGGTGAAAAAGCTTCTCGGCAAAGACCAGGGAGCAAATACGATGGAGATCAATAACGCCAATATACGGGGCTTTGACAGGGTGGCAGCCAGATACAACGTGGATTACGCAATACAGAAGGACAAGTCGGTTGACCCGCCGAAATATATCGTATTCTTCAAGGGCAGAGATGCTGATGTAATCGCAAAGGCATTTCGGGATTTCTGCGGAATAAACGAAAAGGCGAAGAAAAAAGTATCA
>JAILOD010000128.1 GCA_024691015.1 Lachnospiraceae bacterium | reverse complement strand
AGATAGATGATCCGCAGGAGATCGGAACTATTGTGGAATCACATACGCTTGCGTGAAGTGCGGCTCTGATCTCGGCATCCGAGAAGGTGTCTCCGCCGAAGTAACGGTCCATAAAATCCTCTGATGTTTCTGCTACGGCTTCCATAAGGGAGTCTCTGTAAAGTGAGAGGTTCTCCTTTGAATAGTCCGGGATATCACATTCCTGAGCCTTGTTCTTGTCATCCCATTTATATGCTTTTTCAGCTACTACGTTTACATAGCCGACAAACTTTTCGTTTTCACGGATGGGGAAATGGAAGGGAGCTATCTTCTTTCCGAAACGCTCCGTAAGATCTTCCAAAACGTTTTTGAAGCTGGCATTATCGATATCCATGTTTGTAACATATATCATTCTGGGGATGTTGTATTTATCACAGAGATCCCAGGCCCTGATGGTACCGGCTTCAACGCCTGCCTTACCGTTTACTACGATGATGGCCGATGCAGCTGCACTTACAGCTTCTTCCACTTCACCGATAAAATCGAAGTAGCCGGGTGTATCCATGATGTTAAGCTTGGTGTCTTCCCATTCAATGGGGATCACTGTTGTATTGATCGAAAACTTTCTCTTCTGCTCTTCTTTGTCATAATCACTGATGGTGTTACCGTCTGCTACGGTTCCCAATCTGCTTGTGAGCCCTGCGAGGTTTGCCATTGCTTCTGCAAGAGAAGTCTTTCCGGATCCCCCATGTCCCAAAAGTACTACGTTACGAATCTTATCAGTTGTGTAAACTTTCATAAATGACCTCCAAGTTTCAGATTAAAATTTGGTTATATTTTACTAAAATATCTATGATATTACAAGCAAAATATTGGAAGATGTATACAAATCTAAATGGCTGGAAGCATTCTTCCCGCCCGTTCTTTATCCTTTTTTATTTTTCCAGGTATTTATTGATCTGTCTTTGCAAAAGCCTTAAGGAATTATCCAGACCGTCCTCTTCCTCTAACATCCTGTTGATCTCGCTGTCCGCTAAATTCATTGCACCCTCGTATTTGGGGAAGCCAGGTATCGCCACACCGTTTTTCAAAACCGAATCTATGACAGCGTTATCAATAAATTTCTCATTAACCTCTATATCTTCCTGTAGTATCTTTTTAACCATTGTCGATGATGTCACTTCATGCAGTACGGATGCTCCCTGCGAATAACGAAAAATGTCCATCTGCATTTCCTCATCATAGGTCATAAGCTTTAAGAATTCCCAGGCCAGTTTTTTATTGTTGCTGTGAGAGCTTATCCCCATCACAAGAGAGTTAACTGCGGAGATATTTCCACCCGAAGGACCTGCCGGCATCGTGATACAATCCCATTGGAAATCCGTATATTTTTTTATCCTGTAGGGATAGGTCTTGTATGTCCTGTATTCCGTAAAGGGAAGCGGCATAAATGCGACATTTCCCCCGTCGAAATCATCCTTTGTAACCTTTTCTCCCTGATTCAGGCTGTTTAGAAGCTCCGTGAATTTCAGTGCTTCCTCAAGCTTTTCACCTGTAAAATATCCGTTATTTCCTTTTTCATCAAACAAGGTCACATTATTGGAATATGCGGCTTCGGTCCAGCTGTAGTTATACGAGCCGAACTGATCGATCACTCCGTCACCGTCTGCATCCTTTGTAACAAGCTTGGATATCCTGTAAAAATCTTCCCAGGTCCAGTTATTGTCGGGAACCATAATACCGGATTTATTTAAAAGCGTCTTATTTACAAACATAAGCATCGGTACCGTTTCATATGGAAGCGCATACTGGGTGCCCATATATTTTCCTGCATCCAGTGCCGTGGAATAATACTTTTCCACATCAAACAACTTATCCTCTTCCATAAAGGATTCCAGGTTCTCCAGAACACCTTCTTCTGCAAGAAGGTTAAAGTCTTCATCCAGAACCATAAACACATCGGGCTCATTTCCTCTTAAAAGAAGTCTCGAAAACCACTCAGAGTATTCATCCTTTCTTATACCGCTGTAATAATGAACCTTGACATCAGGATGGGATCTGGTGAATTTTTCAACCGCACGATCCATTACCACAAAACTGTTGGCATTCGCAACATCCCAGTTACTTCCGGTAAACACCCCAACCTCAATGGTATCAGAAGAAAAGAAAACGGAAAACAGCACAATGAAAGCAGCCACAAAACCTACCACACTAATTAAGATTATCCATCTTTTTTTCAATCCGTCATTCATCCGTATTCCTTCTAGACGCACCGCGTTGTACAGCCCATATAGCCAGCTGCGTCCTGTCTCGAAGATTTAATTTGTTAAGTATTGTGCTCAGATAGTTTCTGACCGTCCCCTCGGAGAGCGCAAGATTTTCGGATATTTCCTTATTGGAAGCACCTGTCTCAATCTCGGCTATTATCTTCCACTCGGTCTTTGTAAGCTCCTTTTCCATTTCATCTTCTACGGGGATCGTATAATCCGCCTTGGCCATCTTTGAAAAAAGAGTAACGACCTTTGTCGCTATATCGGGATTTATCATTGCCTTTCCGGAATAAACAGTCCTTATCGCCCCCACCAGTTCATCCATCGAAACACCTTTGAGAAGGTATCCGCTGGCACCGAATTTCAGTGCATTATATACGTATTCGTCATCATCAAAGGTTGTGAGGATTATTATCTTCATGTCGGGATAGTTTTCTTTTATTATCTTGGTGCAGGAAACCCCGTCCATTACCGGCATACGAATATCCATAAGCACCACATCGGGCCTGTTCTCCCGTACCGAGCGGATCACTTCCTGCCCGTTTGATACCACTCCGCTTACCGTAATATCTTCCTTTGTATTGAGAACGATCTCCAAGCTCTGCCTTATAAGCTCCTGATCGTCAGCTATCAGTACCTTAATCATATTCTTCACCCCATCTTATAGGTATTACCGCGCGAACGGTAAATCCGTCGCTTCCGTCAAATGATACGGACCCGTTCAGCATTCCTATACGTTCTTTTATATGTACCGTACCGAAACCGGGTTTTATCTCGTTACAGCCGGTACCATTATCTTTAATAACAAGTATCAGATCATTGTCCACTCTGTCTATTGTGATGCGGACCTCATTGGCGTGTCCGTGCCTCACCGCGTTTGTCGTGCTCTCCTGAATCACTCTGTAGATCGCACTTTCTTCATCTTCGTCGAACTTTAATTTATCTACCGAACAATCAAAATATATCTGTACATCTGCGACAGATTTCATATCCGTGATCATCTTGGTTATAAGCGTGTTAAGGGAAGCCCTGTCAGCTTCATCAGGCTTGAGCTCGCTGACCGACTGCCTTATATCCAGAAGGCCGTTTCTGGCCACCTCGGATATCTTTTGAAGATGCTCCTTTGTCTCCTTTGGTGCAGCCTCAACTGTTGCAATACAGGCATCGATACCTACGGATATACCTGTAAGAGTATGTCCGAGCGTATCATGTATCTCACGCGCCAGACGGTTTCTCTCCATGGTCTTACCAAGATTCTCCGTCATCAGTGCGTATTCTTCCAGCTGGCTGTTGGCGTTCTGAAGGTCCTTATTCGTGCGCCTTATGGTTTCATTTAAGGTATTGATCTCTTCAATGGTGCCTCTTTGCTGTTGAACCAGCATTATACAATAGACAATAAAGAAGATGATAGGCAGGGATCTCAGTGAATTATAAAGAAACGTAAGTGTGTTCTGAATGCTGGTATTGTAATAATCTATAAAATCCTTTATAGAATAGAGCTTGATGTTAACACCCAGAAGATCGGCGTC
>JAILOD010000098.1 GCA_024691015.1 Lachnospiraceae bacterium | reverse complement strand
CCAAGTAAAAACTCCCCTAATATGGGAAAAATCTTCCTGTTTAGTATATTTCCGATTGAAATCAAACTTTATGAATTATACTTCTTTTAATAGGTACTTTCAAGGAATATTTTCTTTATTAATGGAGTATTAATATAAAGTTAATAACTTACAATTTGACTGATTGTTGATAGCGGTGTTAGGATGTTAGAGATTGTAATCAGATATGATAAAATGGGATCATTATAAAAGGAGATATGTTTTGAATAATTGGTTGAATAAGCTTGAAAGAAAATTTGGTCGATATGCAATACCCAATCTTACAAGATATGTTATCGTGAGCTATCTTATCGGCTATCTTCTGGCAGTATTAAAACTTACGGATTTTATTTCACTGGATCCTTATCTTGTTATGCACGGGCAGGTGTGGAGGCTGGTTACCTGGGTGTTTATGCCGCCCGGAAGGCTTGGGATATTCACTATCATCATGCTTTTGTTTTATTATCAGCTGGGAATGGCCTTAGAGCGGACCTGGGGGTATTTCAGATATAATTTATACCTGTTTTCGGGTTTCCTGTTCACAATGATTGGCACTCTGATAATTTACTCCATAGGTGCCGCGCTCGGCCCGGAATATGTCGGGAGCGCACCATTCTGGGGACAGGCTCTTTCGATGGCGGTATCCACCTACTATGTAAATATGTCCATATTTCTTGCTTTTGCGGCAAGCTATCCGGATATGCAGATCCTGCTTTACTTTATCATTCCGTTAAAGATAAAGTGGCTTGCGATATTTGACGCCGTGCTCATAGCCTATGATTTTATAAGATATCCCTGGTATATGAAGGCGATCATCATCATATCACTACTCAATTTCCTGCTGTTTTTCCTTGCAACCAGAAATTACAGGAGAGTATCGCCCGAGGAGATACACAGAAAGTATAATTTCAGAAAGAATGTGAATAATGCCACGAGAAGCAGAAGCTATACCGCGCCCTCCGGTCAGATCACAAAACATAAATGTGCTGTCTGCGGCAGGACCGAGCTGGACGATCCGAACCTCGAATTCAGGTTCTGTTCAAAATGTAACGGTAATTACGAGTATTGTCAGGACCATCTGTTCACTCATACTCACGTAAAATAAAGGGGTTTGATCAAATGAAGGAAGAGGAATACAGAACTGCGCTTGCCGCTCTGGTGCGATATGCGCATGAAAAGGGGAATCGCATCAGCGAAAAAGACTATCTGACCCATCTGGGAGCACTGTCCATGACTGAAGACGAGGATGCTCTCACAAGAAAATACCTGAGCGAGATCCATATCAGATTTGATGACCCGAATGCTCCGCAGGATGATTTTGAGCTTGAGCCTGAATCCGAGGACGGAAATTATCTGAACAATTATCTTGAAAGCTTAAAGATAATAGAAGTGCTTGATGACGGAGAACGTGCCGATCTTCTGGAAAAAATCAAAGCTGATAATGAAGATTCGGATAAGGAAAGATTTACCCGGCAGTATCTGAAAAGTGTCGTGGATATAGCAAAGCTCTATGTCGGAGTATCCCTCCCGTTAGAAGAGCTTATAAGTGTGGGCAATGTCGGCCTTATGATGGCTATGGAGCTTATCGGTGAGAGCGACGACTTAGAAGAGGCCGAAGGCTATATCGGAAAAATGGTAATGGATTCAATAGATGCGGCCTTAAATGAAAATGATGAATACAGAAGAAAGGTAGAGATAAAATGGGATTAAAGGATATTAAGGAATACAGTGTAATAAAGGAGAAGGACGTAGCCGACCTCAATTCAAAGGGGTATCTTCTTAAGCACAAAAAGAGCGGGGCCAGGCTCTTTATTCTTTCAAATGACGATGATAACAAGGTTTTTGCGATCGGATTCCGTACTCCTCCGGAGGATTCCACGGGAACGCCGCATATTCTTGAGCATTCGGTGCTCTGCGGCTCGGAAAAATTCCCTGTGAAGGATCCGTTTCTTGAACTTGCGAAGGGCTCGCTTAATACCTTCCTTAATGCGATGACCTATCCTGACAAGACCGTTTATCCGGTTGCCTCGGTTAATGAAAAGGATTTCCAGAACCTTATGGATGTATATATGGATGCGGTACTGCATCCCAATATCTATAAGAAACCCGAAATCTTCAAGCAGGAGGGCTGGAGATACGAGATTGAAAATAAAGAAGACGATATCACCTTAAACGGTGTTGTATATAACGAAATGAAGGGGGTTTTCTCTTCACCGGACGATGTACTGGGCAGGTCGGTGTTCAATTCGCTTTTCCCTGATACCCAGTATGCCAACGAATCCGGCGGAGATCCCGATTTCATCCCCGATCTCACCTACGAGAATTTTATAGAGCTTCATAAAAAATATTATCATCCTTCAAATTCATATATCTATCTCTACGGAGACTGTGATATGGAGGAAAAGCTCAGATGGCTGGATGAGGAATACCTTTCCAAATTCGATCAAAAGGAGATCGACAGTGATCTCAGATATCAGAAGCCCTTTGAAAAGCCTGTTGAGCTTGAATTTGAGTATGCCATTTCAGAAGATGAGGAAGAGACGGAGAACACCTATCTTTCACAGAATTTCGTTATCGGGGACAGCCTCGATCCAAAGCTCTATATAGGCTTTCAGGTTCTTGAATATGCCCTTCTGGACGTTCCCGGGGCTCCGCTTATGCAGACACTTCTGGACAAAAATCTCGGTAAGGACATTGACTGCATATATGAAAACGGTATAAAACAGCCCTATTTCTCTATCATTGCAAAGAATACAGAGGCCGGCAAAAAAGAGGAATTCTTAAAAACCATAAGGGAAGTATTGGAGGACCAGGTAAAGAACGGTATTGATAAAAAGGCCCTTCTCGCTGCCATAAATTCAAAGGAATTCAGATACCGTGAAGCCGATTTCGGTGCATACCCGAAGGGGCTTATGTACGGGCTTCAGGCCTTTGACAGCTGGCTCTATGATGATAATGAGCCCTTCATGCATATAGAAGAGAACGAAACCTTTGCAGTTTTAAGGAAGGCTGTTGACGAGGGCTATTATGAAGAGCTTATTAAAAAGTACCTTCTGAATAATCCCCATTCATCGGTTGTTGTGATGAAGCCTTCAAAGACTCTTGCCAAAAAGAAGGAAGAGGCAACAAGGAAGAAGCTGGATGATTATAAAAAGAGCTTAAGTGACTCCGAACTTGAAGCCCTGATAAAGAATACAGCCGATTTTAAGGCATATCAGGCTCTTACCGATACGGATGAGGATCTCGACAAGCTTCCCATGTTAAAGCTTGAGGACATCAGAAAGACCATAGAGCCCCTGAATAATGAGGTGATGGAGAAGGACGGTACAAAGATCATCTATCACGATATATTCACCAACGGTATCGCTTATCTGAATATCCTGTTAGATATAAACGATATGCCCGAGGATCTGTCCTGCTATTTCGGACTGATGAAAAACCTGTATTTAATGGTAGATACCGACGAGCATTCCTATGCGGACTTAAATAACGAGATAAATCTTGAAAGCGGCGGTTTAAATTTTGCCACATCGGTGTACACAAACCATCTGAAGGATAATGAAACCGGGATTTATTTCAGCGTTCGCGGCAAATTCCTTTCGGATAAGCTCGACTATGCATTTAAGGTAATACCCGAGGTACTGTTTACATCACACTTCAGTGACAGAAAGCGTCTGAAGGAGCTTATCTCGATGCTAAAGAGCCGTTCAACGGATTCTATCGTGGCAGCAGGCCATTCTTCTGCGGTTTTGCGGACAAAATCCTATTATTCCAGAAGCGGAAGCTTTTCCGATAAGACCGGAGGCATTGAGTTCTTTGACTTTGTAAAAGACATCGAGAAGAATTTCGATGAAAGATATGAAACACTTGTAAAAAAATTTGACGAGGTACAGGAATATATCCTGAGAAAAGCCGGACTGATCGTTGATTTCACCGGTTCGAAAGAAGACCTTGAAAAGGTTATTAAGGGAAGCCTCGAGCTGAAGATGAAACTGTCCGATAAAGAGATCGGAGAGCCTGCGGTCTATTCCACAGAACAGAAAAACGAGGGAATAAAGACGGCATCTATGGTGCAGTATGTAGCAAAATCCGGAAGCTTCAGGGAAAAGGGACTCGAATATACGGGAGCACTTGCCGTTCTTAAGGTTATAATGGGATACGAATATCTTTGGCATAATATAAGAGAAAAGGGCGGAGCTTACGGCTGTATGTCGGCATTTTCGCGTGACGGCGAAGGCTATATGGCTTCCTACCGTGACCCTAAGTTAAAAGAAACGATAGACGTATTCGATCAGGCCTATAAATATGTAAGTGAGTTCAATGCCGATGACAGGCTGATGCTCAAATATATAATAGGAACCGTAAGCAATCTGGATACGCCGCTGACTCCCGTTACAAAGGGCGCCCGTTCGCTTATGCACTATATGGAGAACAATACCGAGGAGGAGCTTCAGAAGGCCAGAGATGAGGTATTATCCTGTGATCCTGAAGCGATCCGCGCTCTTGCGCCTTATCTTAAGGCAGTTACGGATGCGAATAACCTTTGTGTATTAGGCGGAGAAGACAGGATAAACGAAAATAAAGACGAGTTTAAGAATATAAGGGCACTTGTTTAATGGAAAACGAAAATACAGATTTCAGAGCAGGCTATGTGACTATAATAGGCAGACCAAATGTCGGGAAGTCCACATTGATGAATGCCTTAATAGGCATGGATATAGCGATAACCTCAAATAAACCGCAGACCACCAGACGTCAGATGAGGACGGTTTTAACCACGGATGATGGTCAGATAGTATTTGTGGATACGCCCGGGATTCATAAGGCTAAAAATGCCCTGGGAGAATATATGGACCAGGCGGCCGTGAGCTCACTTGAGGGGGTGGATCTCGCTCTTTTTCTGGTGGAACCCTCCACCTTTATCGGAGCCGGAGAGCAGCACATAATCGATGTTCTTTCAAAATCGGGGATAAACGTTATCCTGGTCATAAATAAGACGGACACGGTAAAGCCTGCCGGGCTTCTGCCGGTCATAGCCGCATACAAGGATAAACTTGACTTTAAGGAGATCGTTCCCGTGAGCGCAAGGACGAATGAAGGCCTTGATGAACTGTTAAAGGCTGTGTTTTCCTATCTGCCCTACGGAGATCCCTTCTATGACGAGGACACCGTTACAAACGAAACCTTAAGGGATCTGGTTACGGAGATCATCCGGCAGAGTGCCTTAAGAAAGCTTTCGGATGAGGTTCCCCACGGAGTTGCGGTGATCGTGGAGAGCATGAAGGAAAAGAGGGACCTCTGGGTCATAAGGGCTGACATCTATTGTGAAAGAGATTCCCACAAGGGTATCATAATTGGGAAAAAAGGAGCCATGCTAAAAGAAATCGGGTCGGATGCAAGACGTGAATCCGAAAAGCTCCTGGAAAAAAAGGTAATGCTCGACCTCTTTGTAAAAGTCAGGAAGGACTGGAGAGAGAATAAGTCGATGCTTAAGAGATTCGGATACAAACAATGAGTGAACTGCTTACCGTTACCGGTATGGTCATAAAATGCAGCGACTATGCCGAATATGATAAAAGATTACTGATACTCACCATGGATAGAGGGAAGATAACCGTGTTTGCTCACGGAGCCCGCAGGAGCGGGAACCGTCTTATGGGACCCACGGAGCCCTTTGTCTATGGTGATTTTACGGTTTCCGAAGGAAAAAGCGCCTACACTCTCTATGAAGCTAAGATAATCAACTTCTTTGAAGGGATAAGGAATGACCTGTCCGTCTTTTATACAGGCTCGTATTTCCTGGAGATAGCCGATTATTATACCAGGGAAAACAACGATGATGCCGCTCTTTTAAAGCTTTTATACGTATGTGTTAATGCCCTCGTAAAAAAAGATGCGGATATCCCTCTGATACGTGCGGTCTTCGAGATCCGTTCCATCGTCGCCAACGGTGAATTTCCGGGTATACAAAGCAATATCCTGGGTCATCAGATGAAAAACGGAACGGCCGTGGCCATAGACCACGCCGTGAATTCACCGATGAAAAGCCTGCTGGCCTTTAAGCTGAGCGACGAGGTGAGGGAAGAATTTATCGGAGCTGCCGAAAGGTACATGAATTTATGCGTGCCTAAAATTTTTAACTCTCTGGAACTTATCAAAACCCTTGAAATATAAATGTAGGTTAGATATAATCAATAGTTGCATGTAATTTTATCAGTAGAAAACAGAGGTTTAAGCATTTGGCTGAAAGAAGGAGCAGATCAAAAAATCAAACAGCGTCCAGACAGGGCCGGGCTTCGGTCTACGGTTCCGGTAACGAGGCACGCCAGCGTGCCAGAGAGAGAAGCCGCAGAAAACGGAGGAACAGAGCCAGACTTATAAGGCTTTTGTTGCTTTTGGGAGGTGTTCTGCTGATCCTGCTCATCATTTTCGGCATAAAAAAGCTTGCCGGTGCGGTCGGAGACGGCGGTTTTTCGCTTCCTTCAAAGCAGACGGATGCTTCAGATATCAGCGGAAACAGCATATATTTCAAGAATAACGGCAGCATTACCGAGGTCATAGTTGAAGACTTCGGTGATGAATATGATAAAGACGGGCTTGCCGAAATGGTAAATTCCGAAATTGATGATTTCGATTCCGGAGAAGAAGGGAATACCGTAAAGCTTGATAAGCTGGATGTGTCCGACGGGAAGGCAAAGCTTGAGATCACCTACGATAACGACAAGGCCTATGCGGCCTTTAATTCCAAGACCATGCATTTCGGTAAGATAGCTGATCTTGTTGAGGATAAGGTGGAATTTACCACCACGGTCACCGGAGTTAAGGATTCAAGCGTTTATTCAACGGATGAGATACAGGAGATCAAGGGAACGGCCATCATTTTAAATGATGATACAACGGTCATCACACCCAAAAAGATCAAATATTACAGCCGCACCGTGACGCTAGTCGACGATAAAACGGCGAGTGTCAGAGCCGATGCGAACGATGCCGTGATCATATATTAAAAACAGTTGAATATCATTATAAAAACCATTTAAATACCATTTAAATACCATATAACATACTATTGGACTATTGGAGGAGAATTTTATGGCAGTTGAAAAGACAATGGAGAAGATCGTAAACGTTGCAAAGGGAAGAGGCTTTATCTATCCCGGTTCCGAGATTTACGGAGGGCTTGCAAATACCTGGGATTACGGAAATCTCGGAGTAGAGCTTAAAAACAACGTTAAAAAGGCCTGGTGGCAGAGATTCGTTACAGGCAACAAATATAATGTAGGTGTAGACTGTGCCATTCTTATGAACACACAGACCTATGTGGCGAGCGGCCATATCAAGAGCTTTTCGGATCCCCTTGTAGATTGTAAGGAGTGCCATGAAAGGTTCAGAGCCGACAAGGTGATAGAAGACTGGGCAGCAGATAATGGCGTGAAGCTTGAATCCTCCGTAGACGGCTGGTCAAACGATGAGATGATGGACTTCATCAAAAAGAATTCCATTCCCTGTCCCACCTGCGGAAAGCATAACTTTACCGATATCCGCCAGTTCAACCTTATGTTCAAGACCTTCCAGGGTGTTACGGAGGATGCCAAGAACACGGTATATTTAAGGCCTGAGACGGCACAGGGTATCTTTGTTAACTTTAAAAACGTACAGCGTACCTCCAGAAAGAAGATCCCCTTCGGTATAGGCCAGATCGGAAAATCCTTCAGAAACGAGATCACACCCGGTAACTTCACCTTCAGAACCCGTGAGTTTGAACAGATGGAGCTTGAGTTCTTCTGCGAACCCGGAACAGATCTTGAATGGTTCAAATACTGGAAGCAGTATTGCATAGATTTCCTTCACGACCTCGGTATCAAGGAGGAAGACCTTCGTACACGTGATCACGATCCTGCAGAGCTTGCTTTCTATTCAAAGGCTACAACAGACCTGGAATTCCTTTTCCCCTTCGGCTGGGGTGAGCTTTGGGGCATTGCTGACAGGACTGACTATGATCTTTCCCGCCATCAGGAGATTTCGGGACAGGATCTTCAGTATTTCGATGATGTTCAGAATAAAAAATACGTGCCTTACGTAATAGAGCCCTCACTCGGTGCAGACCGTGTGGTTCTTGCCTTCCTTTGCGAGGCATACGATGAGGAAGAGCTCGAGGGCGGCGATGTACGTACCGTGCTTCATTTCCATCCCGCACTTGCACCCGTTAAGATCGGGGTGCTGCCTCTTTCTAAGAAGCTGAACGAGGGTGCTGAAAAGATCTTCGATGAGCTTTCGAAGTATTACAACTGCGAATTCGACGACAGAGGTGCCATCGGAAAGCGTTACAGAAGACAGGATGAGATAGGTACACCCTATTGCATTACTTACGATTTTGATTCGGAAACAGACAATGCCGTAACCATTAGAGACAGGGACAGCATGCAGCAGGAGCGTATTCCCATTTCCGAGCTTAAGGCATATTTTGCCGATAAATTCATTTTCTAATTATACGGAAGGACATTTAAAACAATGAAACAGTTTACTTCAGACGGTTTGAGGAACGGTTGGAAAGAATTCTACAAAGAAAGAGGACATGTGGATGTCGGAGCGGTATCTCTTGTATCCGACGGTTCGACGGGTGTGCTTTTCAATGTAGCCGGTATGCAGCCTCTTATGCCTTATCTTCTTGGAAAAAAGCATCCGATGGGCACAAGGCTCTGCAATGTTCAGGGCTGCGTTCGTACAAACGACATAGATTCAGTCGGTGACAGGTCCCATGTTACCTTCTTCGAGATGATGGGGAGCTGGAGCCTCGGAGACTACTTCAAGAAGGAACGTTGTCAGTGGAGCTACGAGCTTTTAACAGAGGTTCTCGGTTTTGACAGAGACCATCTTGCCGCAACGGTTTTTGCCGGTGATGACAATGCTCCCAGAGATGAAGAAGGCGCTCAGTACAGGATTGAATCCGGGTTTAAGAAGGAAAACATTTATTATCTTCCCGCAGAGGATAACTGGTGGGGCCTTGAATACGGTCCCTGCGGTCCCGACAGTGAGATGTTCTATATAGCCGATGTTCCCGATTGCGGTCCGGACTGCGGTCCCGGCTGTGACTGCGGTAAATACACGGAGCTTGGAAACGACGTTTTCATGCAGTATGAAAAGCATAAGGACGGTCATCTTACTCCCTTAAAGCAGAAGAACGTGGATACCGGCTGGGGTCTTGAGAGAATCTTAGCCTTCCTTAACGGGACAAAGGACGTATACAGAACCGATCTTTTCGCCCCTGTCATCGAATATATCGAGGGCAAGGCCGGAAAGAAGTATGAGGAAGATGAGAACGCCACCAAATCAATGAGGATCCTCGCAGATCACATGCGTACTTCGGTAATGCTCATCGGCGATGAGGCAAGGCTTCTTCCGTCAAACGCAGGTGCCGGTTATGTTCTTCG